>WTJY01000013.1 GCA_011524645.1 Anaerolineales bacterium
GCATATTCGCTGGTTACGTGAGAAGTTGGAACAAGTACCCAGCCGGACACAACTGATCTGTACGGTACGCGGGGTTGGGTATATTTTTAACACTCCGGAAAACGTTTAACTATGAAGCGAATTAGTCTCACCTCACGTATTTTTGCCAGCTATTTTTTATTGATCGGCTTATCTTCGGCCGCTTTGGCGTGGATCGCGTCGAATCAGATTCTGGATGCGGTCGAAACCCTCTTTTTTGAAGAGTTGGCCGATACGGCCGAGTCGACCGAAGAGCTCTATGCCGACCTGTTTTTTAGCGCGATTGACGATGATCGTTGGCCTGATGATGCTGAATTGGCGACACTTGGCCGCCGTATCGCGACTGATTTTGAAGTCAGTGTGACCGTTCTTGACGAAAGTGGGCTTGAGGTTTCGTATGATTCGGCCGGACTGGCTAGCGGCCGTTTAGAAGTTCCCTACCAAGAAGTTGTTCTATTTTTAGAAGATGGCGAGCTGGAAGAGATGACCGATGAAGAACTCAATTTTGTTTACCAGCTTGTGCCGATCGTGGATGAAGAAGATGATGTTATTTTCGCGTTGATCCGTATCGGTAAATCCCAAGCTGAGTATCAAGCGGTGTTGCGTAATCGGTATGCCGGTTTGATCGGAGGGGTGAGTGTGGCTGTGCTTGTTTTCGTGGGGCTTTTTGGTGGCTTGCTGGCGCGGGCGATTACACGGCCGTTGACCGATTTGCGGGTCACTGCGCGTGAGATGGCGGCCGGTAAACTAGAAACCCGAGCCAATACAGAAACACCGAGCGAAGTCGGCTTGTTGGCTGAAGATTTTAATTCGATGGCCGATGCGGTTGAAAATATGATGGCTGAACAGCGAGCTTTTGCCAATAATGCGGCCCATGAATTGCGTACCCCGCTCACGGCGATTCGTTTACGCACAGAAACCTTGCTTGAAGATGACCCTAATGACGAATTGCGTGATCGTTACACTGCGGAAATTCATCGAGAAGTTCAGCGACTCGGCCGTTTGATCGATGATTTGCGTATTCTTTCTCGGGCCGATTCGGTGCGGATGAAGAGAGGGCAAGAGCAAATCGACCTTTTTCATTTGGTTAAGAGTTTGCAACGAGAATTTACGCCGAAATTGGGTGAAAAAGGGCATGACTTTGTCATTCATGCGGCCGATCAACCCTATATGATGGAAGGGGGGAATAGCCATATTCGGACGGTGTTGCGTAATTTGATTGAAAACGGCATCAAATACACACCGGATAACGGCCGGATTGAGGTCTATCTCGAAAGATCGGCCGAGTGGGTTGCTGTCACGGTGAAAGACAACGGGATGGGGATCGCGGCCGATGATTTGCCACAGCTTTTCAAACGGTTCTACCGTGTAGACAAAGCGCATAGCCGTCAGATACCGGGAAGCGGTCTCGGGCTGAGTCTGGTGAAATCGATTGTCGCTCTGTATAACGGGGAAATTACCCTACACAGTGACGGTTTGGGGAAAGGGGCTACGGTGAGGGTAGACTTTCCCCTTAACGTAGTCAGAGAAGGACAAGAATGATAAGCGCTGCCCCCCCCAGAATTTTGGCGATATTGAACATCGTTTGGGGGGGGATCGCTTCTAATAACTCGTCTAATGGGGTGGGGAAGATCGCCAGATAAATGCTACCGGCCGCGACAATTGCGAGCACGAATAAAGCGACAAGGCTCCCAAGTGGAATCGCTAAGCTAATGGTTGGAAACAAAAATGTGAGGGCGATAATCGTGAGCAGGTGTCCTAACTGGTCGAGCCAAAAATCACGCTGTTTGCCTGATTTACTAAATGTTAGCTTTGTCCAGTCGATCAGGTAATGGGCACCCCCTAGTGTTAAAAGCATGGCCCATTGGCTGAATGGGTTTTGTATGAGCAGGGCGGTAAAGCCGACATGAATTAAAACGTGGGGGATAATGCCCCAGCCCCCCCTGTTTTTTAATTGAACAACTCCGTTTGTTTGGAGCGGAAAATCACCAATTAAGTGGGATGTGAGTAAGAGGAAAAAAACGATTTCCATAGGTTTGCAATATCCTTTTGTTACATAGACGTCTTCGGCGAGATGGTGGCTCGGCAATATGAAAAACAACCTAAATTAGAATCAGAGTAACTGAAGCTTAGGTTTTATTATGCCATAGGTTCCCTCTTTGCTGGGCTTTTTTCGTTTACAGTTTAGGCAAAGATGGTACTAATGGATATAAAAAGTACGAATGATTAAGAGCTACGTGGCTGAGATTAGGCGAGGTAGGAGGCTTTTTTGCAGTGCTTCTTGTACCACTCGTAGTGGCCGGTTGGCATCGATCACGAGCCAGCGTTCCGGTTCCGCTTGGACGAGTTGCGAGAATCCTTCTTTCACCCGCGTATAAAAATCGATCGTTTGCTGGTCCATTCGATTCATTTCTAGATCACCCATGCGCCGTCTTTGTAAGCCTGTTTCAATATCGACATCGAGTAAAAATGTGAGGGTGGGTTGTAGGCCGCCTGTGGCGAATTGATTGATCCAAGCGAGTGTGTCACGGTCCAGACCACGGCCGTACCCTTGGTAGGCCATGGTGCTATCGGTGTAGCGATCACAAATGACTATTTTCCCTTCAGCGAGAGCGGGCTGGATAATCTCACCGACATGCTGGGCACGGTCGGCCGCATAGAGCAAAATCTCCGCTTTCGACGTCATGGCCGTGTTTGCTACGTCATGTAGACAGTTGCGAATCTGTTGACCGATCGCTGTGCCCCCCGGTTGACGTGTGGTGATCACAGAAAAGCCCTGCTCTTGTAGAAATTCCGCGAGCAGGGCGATTTGTGATGTTTTGCCGCCTCCCTCTACGCCTTCAAATGTAATAAACATTGTTGCCCTACTACATTCTCATGACCCAAATCATGAGTACGGTGACGACCGTTGTGGTCATGCTACAGGCCACTAATGTTCCGACCAAGACGGAGCCGGTGATAATCATATTGACTTGTGAATTCTCTTCTTCTTCCATGATATCCTCAACTAAATTGTTTGATAGACCGCATCACACACCATTAGGTGGATATGTGTTGTGGTGCGAATCGATTTTTAATGCAAAAGGTTTGTGTTGTTGCAGGCTGAATACCCAAGCCATATTTTAGCGCAAGTGGTGTAAAAAAGCATGATTTGGCGGGCGAAAAAATGATTCCCGCCAAATCGTTTGCGATCTTCTTATCGAGTTAAAACGGCCGGGGGCGGTCACAGTCTAGGTAATCTCCATCCTTGATGAAATATCGTTGATGTGAGCTTAGCTTTATCGGAAATAAAGCGATAGAGACCAAAGATAGGGATAGGGAGGAGCCTTTGCCGAGGCGATTTCCCAATCCCTATCTTCTATCATGATCTAAATAGGTGACATAAAATTATTTCCGATAAAGTTTGCTATTTGCTTTGTCACGAAGCCGTTTTTCAAAGTTGTTGAGCGTCTGCCCCGCACCCATATTGTGTTTGGCTAGCACACGCTGTACCGCAACTAGACACTCATCGCGAATTTGTTCAAGTTCGCGGATCGAACGCCCTTCCGCTTGTTCGGCCGTGCCATCTGCGAAACGATCGATAATTTCATCTGTAAGTTCTGGCGCTTTTAGATAAGACCACGGCCATTCTAGGGCTGGGCCGAACTGCTTCATGAAGTGGCGCGCGCCACCATCACCACCGGCGATCATATAGATTTGGTTCATCCCCATAATCGCCCAGCGTAAGCCGGGACCATAGACGATACTTTCGTCTAGTTCGCGGGTTGTGGCGATATCGTCATTGAGTGAATGCAAAATTTCGCGCCACATCGCTTCTTGTAAACGGTCTGAAATATGGCCGGGCACTTCTTTGCGCACCATGAGGGTGTGCATACCGATCGATTGATAAAAATCGGCCGCTGCGTCTTTCGTCGCTTGTGCGGTTTCTTTGCCGCTCACGATTTCGACCAAGGGGCAGAGGTAAACGGGGTTAAACGGATGACCAACTAAGAATCGCTCGGGGTGGGTCAACCCTTCTTGTAACTCGCTGGGCATAAAGCCGGATGTGCTAGATGAGATGATGACATCGGCCGCTGTCATCTCCGCAATGGGAGCCAATACTTTTTGTTTGAGTTCAAGCTGTTCTGGAACATTTTCTTGAATAAAGTCCGCTTTGCTCGCCATTTCCGTCACGTCTGTGGTGAAACTTAGGGTGCCTTTGGGGGGAGTCGGCATTCCTTCGGTCAGGGCGTCTAGTGATGGTGCGGCCGTTTCAACCGCACCACGGATCCAAGCTTCCATTTGGGGGTTGATGTCACAAGCGATGACATCGATACCGCAATGCAGCGCACGCGCCGCCCAGCCCCCGCCGATCACGCCGGTGCCGATTAAACCTAGGGTTTTTACTTCTCTCATGGGATTTCCTTTTTTCTAGTTCTGTCGTTTTGTGTGGGAAGTCCCCTCGCCGCCTTCGGCGGCTCGGAATGAAAGAGGTTTTCTGGCGGCTATGCCGCCAGAAAACCTCTTTTTGACTCGATTTGAGCGGCGAACGCCGCTCAAATCGGGGCTGTGGCGAGCTTCCTACAAAATCCAAGAGAACTAGCCTTTTTTTGATCCCGATTCGATGTTTGGTCGAAATGGGATAGGGATAATTGTTCTGTGTATTTTATCCCAAGTGGATGGGGGGGAGGAAGAATTAAAATGTTCTTCTTTACTTTTTGCGACGAATACCGATCGTTCTTGAGCGGGGAGAGATTTCAGCTAGTTGCTCGGCCGTGGGGTGGCTGGTCTGTAACAAAGCTTGCATATCATCCGGCATAGGAGCGGATCGTGGGGTTTCTCCCGCTTGAGAAATATGGAACTGCATCGATTCACAGGCGCAGGCGACCGTATCGCCGACCATTAAGCGCTGGTATAAGTGAATCCGCTTGGCATCTGAATCCAAGACAATCGATTCAACTTGAATTTCATCCCCTTGCTTGGCTTCGTCTAAATAAAAGCGATGATCTTCAACCACATAGATCGTCCCTTTCGTTTTTTCTCGGTACGCTTCATCGATGCCGATGTCGATCATAAAACTGTCTACCGCAAAGCTAAAGACAAGTCCATAGAAGGCATCGCGCATATGGCCGTTGTAATCGACCCACTCTTTGTGGACATGGGTGCTGAATGTAAATTTTTTCATGGGCTGTTTCCTTGTGTTGGGTAGAGATAGGGATAGGGATAGAGGTGTGTTCTGTGTAAAGCTATTTCGCTGTTCTTATCTCGTGTTCCTATCTCGTGTTCCTATCTCGTGTTCCTAGTCCGATCATTTATAAGAACTCTTATTCTCAACTATAATTGTCCCATTTACTAGCTTACTGTGAAGGCGAAAAATGAAAAATTTATTGATTGCAACCAAAAACCAAGGCAAAGTGGCTGAATTTGCCGATATGATGAATGATTTAGAAGTCAACTGGCTCAGTCTGGCCGACAAAGGGATCGATTTTGATGTGGTCGAAGATGGGGATACGTTTACGGCCAATGCGATTTTGAAGGTGAAGGCGTATGCGGCCGCTGCCGGAATTATGACATTGGCTGACGATTCCGGTCTAGAAGTAGACGCTTTAAACGGAGAACCCGGCTTATACACGGCGCGCTATGGTGGCCCTGGACTTAGCCATGAAGAACGGTATCAGTTTCTGCTTAAGAATTTGGTGGATGTGCCGGAAGAAAAGCGGACCGCTCAATTTCGCTGTGTGATTGTGGTGGCGGATGGTAATGGGGAGATTTTGACAACGGCCGAAGGGATTTGCCCCGGCCGGATCGCTTTTACACCGCGTGGTGCAAACGGGTTTGGCTATGATCCGGTGTTTGTCCCTGATGGAAAAGGGGGACGGACGATGGCGGAGCTTTTGCCTGAAGAGAAACATCCGATTAGTCATCGCGGCCGGGCGATTGAAGCGTTGGCTCCCTTTTTGCGTGAGCTATTGGCTTAAGGGCTTTAGTTAAATAAGAAATTCCTGATACTGTCGAATTTGGTGGGATAAGTGTAAATCGTTCAAAAATAGTCGATTTACAGGTGTGTCATCCCCGCGTAGGCGGGGATCCACCGCTCAAATAGAGTTGGATTCCCACCT
>WTJY01000152.1 GCA_011524645.1 Anaerolineales bacterium
CCGAGATATTTTTAATTCAAGGAACAAATTTACCTTCAAGGCAAATTATTTGTCATAGAGGTGTAAAAATGGCGAAGGTATTGAAGCACCACTAACGATTCTTATTCGAACGGCCGAAAAAAGGATAGACACGGCCGTTTTTACGTTATAATCGTCGTTTAGGATCACGCACACTCCGCCACTGCGGAATAAACTGTTAATTTAACTGGTGTTAAACGGAATCTAATGCTTATGAACCGTAGATTATCCTTTTTCTGTAGCCTCATTCTCATCACACTTTTCATCGCTTGTTCCCCTCCAGAGCCACCCCCAATCCCTCCCACACGCTCCGTCGAAACCAACCCGCTGGCCGACATCACCTTACGGGTCGCGGTCCGTGCCGGAGATGTCAGTAAAGGGATCGAATCAGCTATCGCCGATTGGGAAGCACAAACAGGCATCCAAGTCGAATTACACGGCTTTTCACATGCTTATTTACAAGAAGAAATCTTCCTCAATGTCATTGCGGAAGATGGCCGCTATGATGTCGTGCTCATCGATGACCCGTGGTTCCCTTCACTCGCTGGAAATGATTATTTGATGCCCCTATCCGCATTCAACTATCAAGCGGATGAAGACTTTGTGACCGGATCGCTCAATATCGGCATGTGGCCTCCGCCAAGCGGGCCACGCCCTCCCGAATTGGCGACCAGTGCGATTCCACAGCTATACGCATTACCGCTTGTCGGTAATGTTCAGCTATTTTGGTACAACAAAGATGTCATTCCCCAACCACCGGCCGACATCAGCGAACTACTCACCGTACTAATACAGGAGGGACAAGCCCAAAATATGTACAACTACTCTTACACCGGTAGTGCAGGGAATCCGATTGTGACGGAATTCAATGCTTGGAACTGGAGCTACGGTGGCCGGATTTTTGATGACCAATGGCAAGTCACCATTAACCATCCAGAATCGGTACAAGCATTGACAGATTGGCTCGCCTTACTAGAAAACACCTCTCCCGAAACCAAACAATACACCAGCAGTGGCAACACAGGGCAAGAGGTCTTACAAAACCAAGCGTTGGCTTCGATGGTTTGGCCCGCCAATATCCCTTCACTGATGGGGGCTTATCCAGATGCGCCCAATTTACAGGTTACTTCGCTACCGGCCGGTGTCGCCCAGAGCAGTCAAATCGGTCATTGGCTCTTAGCGATCCCAACCACAGCACAGCATAAGCAAGAAGCGTATAACTTTATTCTTTATGCCACGAGTCAAGAAGCGATGCGCCAATCGGCCGAATTCGGGCTCCCACCCACACGTACCAGCCTGCTACAAGCGGAAGATCTCGTCGCCCAATATCCGTGGTTTCCTGAAATCGAAACAGCGATCAACAATAGTTCATGGCGGCCGCGCACCCCGCTATGGACCAAGATCGAACATATTCTAGGGAATTACTTGGCGCTAGCGGCCGCTGGACAACTCACCCCACAAGAAGCGCTGGACAGTGCCGCTTTAGAAATTGAAGATGTGCTAGAAAAAGCGAATTATTACAACTAAGGAATAACGGCTAAATAATTGTCTAATGGCTTGAGTTGGACCAAACGATCAGCCTCGATATCGCAAACAAACACTTGGGTCCATCACGGAGATAGGCCTCGGCAATCGCACGGCCGATCCCTTAGCCACCGGCCGTAACAATCACACGTCAATTCGAAACATCTATATTCATAATGGGGTTATTATTTATCTGCTTTTAGCTAGCAACGATACCCAATACGGTCAAAACTTCTTCACGAGTCTCGGCCGTAATACGCTCATGTGTCACGAGTGCATCCAACAACTGCGTCAAGGTCAAAACAGTATGGACCGTAATCCCTTGCGCGGCCAAATCGGCCGTTCCATTTTGCTGGCGATCAATCAAAACCACCGCTTCAGATGCTTTTAATTCCGCCTCTTCCAGCAAACGAATCGCTTCGACAATACTCTTGCCCGATGTAATCAAATCTTCAATCAAAACAGCGGTTTGACCGGCCGTCCAGACCCCTTCAACCCGTTTGCCAGTTCCATACGCCTTCACCTCTTTTCGTGGATAAACCAACGGCTCACGGGTCTCCAAGCTTACCGCCACACCAATCGGTAAACCGGCATAAGGATATGCGCCCAAAATATCATATTTCAAATCAGCCAATTTAGCCGCATACGCTTTAGCCACATCAGCCATCGCATCGGGGTAAGAAACAAGGACGCGCAAATCGATATAAATCGGTGACATCTTCCCACTATGCAATTGGAAGTTCCCAAAACGCACGGCCGAAATGTCAAACAAGGTCAAAGCTAGAGATTCGATCATAGTCAAAAGAGTAGAGAGTAGAGAGTAGAGAGACAGAAACTTTACCCTATCATTTCAATAAAAATAGCAATTATTCAGCACCTAGATTGGCTATTTAAGCCGCCAACTCATCGGTTCAGGGGGAGTAAAAACTTGAATCGCTTCACCCAGTTCAGGTACCAGCACTTCGCTCGGCAAATCAGGGGGGATTTTTTCAAGCGTGATCCGATCTTCGTTGAGCGGCAAACCATAAAAACGGGCCCCATGTACCGATGCAAACCCTTCAAGATGATCTAACGCACCTTCTTCCTCAAATACCTGGGCCAAACATTCCATCGTATTCGGGCTATTGAAAATACCGGCACAGCCACAAGCGTTTTCTTTTAACGGCGTTAAATGGGGTGCGGTATCGGTCCCCAAGAAGAAATGGGAATCACCAGAGGTAGCGGCCCGACGCAAAGCCAGACGGTGTTCTTCCCGCTTCGCGATCGGCAGGCAATACATATGCGGCCGGATCCCCCCCTTAAAAATCGCGTTCCGATTAATCATCAAATGATGTGTGGTAATGGTTGCTCCCACACGGTCACTTTGGGCAGAGATAAAATCAACCGCCGCACTTGTCGTAATATGCTCTGACACAATACGCAATTCAGGGAAATCGCGCAAAAGGGGTTGTAAAACCCGCTCGATAAAGACCGCTTCCCGATCAAAAATATCGATCGCAGGATCGACCACTTCCCCATGAATGAGCAAAGGCAAATCGACCTCTTGCATCATTTCAAGGACCGGATAAATATTTTGAATATCGGTCACACCATGTTCAGAATTGGTCGTCGCCCCAGCCGGATACAGTTTCGCGGCCGAAAACACCCCTTTCTCCTTGCCGAGCTTAATCTCGCTTGGCTCCAAATTATCAGTCAGATAACAGGTCATTAACGGGGTAAACGTTTTATTTTCGGCCGGAAGCTCCGCTAAAATTCGTTCCCGATACGCTTCAGCGGCCGTAACAGTCGTAATCGGTGGCTTTAAGTTCGGCATAACAATCGCACGGCCGTATAGCTGTGCGGTCCACGGCAGAACCGCTTTCATAACCGCGCCATCGCGCAAATGAACATGCCAGTCGTCAGGGCGACGCAAAGTAATCGTTTTCGTGGTTGTCATACTGATTTCCTTTGATGGTATTTAAATTTTAATATCCTATTCCGAAAGTCTGTCACAAGGAATCGGTTGGTCTGCAAGCTGCGTATGCCACTGCGGAAACGTCAGATAGCGGTCACGCGGGGTCACAACACGGCCGATATCAACCCCCAAAAGCTGTTCAGAAACCGCATAATTAGACACATGCTGATACAGGGTCAGTGCAGGGACATCCTCTTGATAAAATTGCAAAAAGGCACGATAAAATTGATTCCGTTCATCTGGATTCCACAACTGCCGTGCCGCTTCAAGCGCTTCACTCGCTCGCCGATTGTTCCAATAGCCATAATTCTGACCACGCACAATCGCTTCTTGGCTCCAAAAATCATAAAGATCAGGATCGGCCGCTGGTGAAATATCGATCAAGACCATATCGAAATCGCCACTTTCTAGCCGCTGTTGATAAATCTCGTGCGGCTCCACACTTAGATCAACCTGAACACCCAATTGCTGTACCATTTCCGCCAAAAAGTCAGCCAATAATTGCTGATCGGACGAAACACGCGCCAGCAAACGGAGCTGGAGTTGTTCCCCATCTTTCTCGCGCACCGATCCGGGAGAAGCCCCTTCAAGCGTAACCCAACCGGCCGCAGTCAGCTGATCAGATGCGGAGATCACATTGGTCGTCACCGCCGCAGGGATATTGGGATCGTACGCGAAAGAGTTGGGCAAATAAGGGCCATCAAACGGAATCCCCTGACCGGCAATACCACTCGCCAGCAGTGTCGATTTATCAACAGCTTGCACAATCGACTGCCGTACAGCCAATTCCTGAATCGGCGAAGCGGCCGTGTCATCTAAATTAAAGAGAAGCTGGGTATAACGAGGCAAAAGTGTGGTATAGAATTGCGCATTCGCTTCCGCCATAACGCTCCCCAACACCATAGATGGCAGATCACCCAAGGCGGTGATCTCCCCATTCAAAAAAGCTTGATACCGCTCACTATCTGAAGCATAAAAGCGAACCTGAATCGCGTTTAGAAGCACCCCATCACCCCAATATTGCACATTAGGTAACAGAACCACAGCCCCATCGGTTGCCCAGTTGTTTTGTACCACAAAAGGTCCTGTACCGACCGGCTGTTGATTAATGGGATGAGTAGCCAGACCGGCGAAATCGGTCCCGTTTAAGAGGTGATTAGGCAAAATTCCACGTGTTGTCGCTTCTAAAAAGGGTGCGTATGGGTCGGCTAAATTAAAGCGGATTTGACGGCCGTCAACCACTTCGATATTGACATTTTGCCACAGCGCCGCATCAGATAAACCGGCTTGTTGCGCGGCCGGTTGTTGGAGCAAGCCATAAGTGTAAGCCACATCAGCTGTGGTCACCGGTTGACCATCATGCCACTGCCCGTCACCACGCAATGTAAAGGTGATCGACCGGCCGTCTTCACTCACACTCCAGCTTTCGGCCAGACTCGGCTCTAAATCACCATCGCGGTTGTATCGCGTCAATCCATCAAAAACGAGATCGACCAAATAGCGATCAACCGGATTTCGGCCAGCCAACAGAGGGTTTGGGTACTGCGGCCGTCCGACCACCCCTTCCACCAATTCACCACCAGCACCTGGCACCTGCTGGGTACAGAGCAGTTCATCAGGGGGGAATGTCGCGGTAGGTAGAATATCAATTTGTGTATCAGAAGGGGGTGGAGGAGCAGGTGTGGGCTCTTGGTACGATAGCAGGACCCAGACAGCGGCCAAACAAACGGCCGTGAGTAATAGTTGCCAACGCCAATTTGATTTCATAAGCAAACGAGTGTCGGAAGAGGCAAATTAGGAATAGACCGCAATCACCGCCTCTCCATGTCTAGTATCGCATTTGTTATGAAGAGATTGCCCAACAATCTCTTACAAAATCAGGTTTTTGCGCCACATTTAGGAATAGAAAAACCCAAAAGCGATTTTGCGAGCCGCAAGAAGCGGCGGTTAGTCAAATAGGACAATCACTCGTACAAAAATTGAGTGACTGAGTCAATCATTCCAGAAACAGCCTGGATTTTCTCCCCTCCTCATACGAGGGGAGAAAAATGATAGATCACTTTTGAGACAAGACGTTTAGCTTGCTTGGCCAAGTGCGATAAAGGCGAAAAATGTCACGACAAAAAAGACAACAGATGCCCAAATCGTAACAATGTGCATCGTCGCTTCTAAACCACGTTTTGTACGGAAGCTACTGTTTGCTTCACCACCCAAAAAACTGCTCATGTCGTTTCCTTTGCTTTGTAAAACGACCAAAACGGTAAGAGCAACAGCCAAAATAATTAAAATAGCACCCAACCAAGGGGCAGCACCTTGTAAATTCATATAATCCTCATTAATAGTAAATGGTTTTGTCGAAAGTTAACCGGCCGTACATTATATCAATCTCCCAATTTGTCGGCGAATTTCTTTATACTTTTTGTGAAGTCGGTTATAAATGTCTGTTACAAATCAATACCTTCGCCAAATTAATCAACTGTTTGGATTTGCTCCCCTCCTAATAGGAGAGGGTGGGGGAGGTGGATTACCCCTCTCCCGTTGGGAGAGGGGAGCTTTTGCTTCGACGCAAATTAAAAATAATT
>WTJY01000247.1 GCA_011524645.1 Anaerolineales bacterium
AGATGGAAGAGGGAGCGGGCTGGGGCTGGGGGATATGGTGGGTAATGAGGGGGTTGGGGAGAGAATTGGGGGTGTGGTGCAGGCTACCGTTAGGGTTAGTAATAATATCCCGAGAAGCAAGCTGTATTTTGAGTTGTGCATATGGGGACCTTCCTACCTCTTTTTCTAAGCTTTTACTAGCATATTGTCTCAAAAATGATCTGTTGTTTTTTATCCCTCCTATGAGGACGGGTTGGGGGAGGTGGATTTTATAAATTTCCCTCTTCCCTAGCCCCTCTTCCAACGGGAGCGGGGGGCAAAATAGACGGGTTTTAAAAAGTTATAAGATTTCTGAGACGATGTACTAGCTTCTAACAGTTATGTTTTTTGTGGGGTGATCTGCGACTTTTCTTCTCGCAGAACCGTAATTCCTGCGATAATGATCCCCATCCCGAGGACCATCGTCAAGGTGATTTGTTCATCGAGTACAAAATAGCCACCGATGGTGGCGACGATCGGAATGACATAGCTCGTGGTTGCGGCCGAAAGCGCCCCGAAATGTTTGACAATATAAAACGAGAGCATCATACCGCTAAACGTGCCGATAAGCGCGGCATAAAAGAGGGCGGCATAGCCGTTAAAGGTGACTGCACTCATATCGAAGCCGACAAAGAAAATCGAAATAGGGAGGACGATACAAGCGGCCGTGCCCATGCGAATACTGGCGACATCGAACGCATCGTATTCTTTGAGAAAGAGCCGCGCATAGACAACCCCCGCACTGCCCAAAGTGACTGATAAGAGTAAGAGCAAGTAGCCGATGCCACTACCGGACATGTCTGCCAAGCCTGTTTCTCCACGCAGTGCGAGTAGAAGTGCGCCGCTGAGCGAAATACTGACTCCGATCCCTTTGCGCCAGTTTAATCTTTCGTCGGGTAAAAAGAGATGGGCCATTAAAACGGTGACAGCGGGGCTGATGGTAATAAAGATAGCGGCGATCCCACTCGAAACATATTGAACCCCCATAACGATGCTGGTCATGGGAATGGCGGTGGCGAAGATGCCATAAATAGTGGCGTATTTCCACAGGTTGCGGTGTTGGGGCCACGGCCGTTGCCAGAGCATGTAGACCAGCACGTGCATGCTGGCGGCGATGATTAAGCGCAACCCGATATAGGTGGTCGCTTCGTATTGTCCCACGCTAAAGCGGGACGCGATGAGTGTAGTGCCCCAGAAAAAGCCGAGAACGACAATATAGGGCAATGCTTGCCAAGACATAATTATCCTTTGGTGATGCGTCTGTTTTGCTTAAATTAGAGGCCACATGGGTGGACGTCGCATATGGCTGAATTTCGCCAGAAAATACCCGATGTGGTGAGCGCGCCACCGAAAGTTAACCGATATACGGTCGCTTAGTCGGCCGTTGAATCTTGGCGCATGTCACGGTGCATTATCGTTTCATATTTGTCGAGACGGCCGTTTAATGTTTTAAACGTGTTTTCTGGCAGAAATAGTTTCATCTCTGCCAGAATGATACGTGCCGCTTGTAAAAAAGCGGTGTAAATCGCTAATTCTTCATCTGTACGGGGGCGTATTTCTTCGAGATTGTCGAAAAGCGGCCGTAAGATATTGTCACACCGTTGGAAAAGCATCACCCTACGCCGAAATTGGTCTGTTTCCAGATGGGATTCGATACTTTTGAAAAAATCGTCGTCCAAGAGGGTTATTCCTGTGCCTCCGCTCGAATGCGAATGCCCAAGCGGAACTCATTTTCTACGGTAACTACGCGTGATAGGCTGGGAGGCTCGAAGCCGAAGTCGGTCATTTCTAGGGTGGCGATCCCTTCGCCGGTTAAGATGTCGTCTTGAAGGGTCGCTTCGGTGACAAACTCGGCGGGGACGACTTGGTCACGTACGGTTAGTTCCCCTTTTAGAATAAAGGTTGTGGGTTCTCCGGCGATGTAATCGGCCGAAATTTCTGGGGGTTCTGTAATGGTAAAGCGTGCGACCGGATAAAGCTCTGATTCAAGCCAGTGGCGGCGAATCATATCGTCCCGATGGGGTTGGTTGGTACGCAAGCTGACTAAGTTGACCGCAAAGTCACCACCGAGGACGATGGGGGGATCGGCCGTTAGGTCGAGTGCTAATTCACCACGAACGGCGCGGGTTGTGCCGACCGCTGTAAATTCACCTTCGTTTGTGTTCCGGCCGATGACTACGGCCGAATCTTCTAAAAAAAGTTCATCCGCATAATAGCTGGCATAGGAATTATTTTGATCGATTTCAAATATTGTGGCGCGGATATTATATTCGCGGTCGGGCAAATCGAGGGAGTCATTTATAGAGTCTGCGGTTGTGTTGGTGTTGTCTGAATTGTTCGGTTGACATGCAACGAGCAAAACCAACGTGAGAGACAGCAAGGGGATTAGAGTTCTCTGCATCATAAGATTGCTGTTTAGCACAGAGATGTAAATAAACCGTTACTTCGGTCTAAATCTAGGAATCTGTTTATGGTTGGTGGGTGTGAAATTGAATGTGATTAATTGTCGTTGTGGGTGAAGGGGTTGGTACAGGGACGAATGCCGGAACCGTCTGTTCCGGCGCGGGCTTTGGTGATAATGATGCTTAGATCATCACGGCCGTTTTGCTCATACCATGCCTCTAGAGTGTTTATTTGCCAAGCTAAAGTTTTATCAAACGCGAAGCATGGAACAATAGGAAGCAGTTCATTGCTAATATTATTGCGCAAGAAGGCAAGCCGTGCGTAAGGGCGGTTTGAAATTGTTTGTTGCTTTTGAAAATACCCTTGTGCTGAATGATCTAGCACCGTTGTAAGTTGGCGTTGGAGGATATCTGCATCTAACCCTTCTAAGATAAATAAATCTGCTATATGAATGTAAAAAAAATCGGATCGTGTTTGACTTAGAGATTGGATGAGTTGCTCATTCGATAGATTGAGGGCCAGTGGGGATTGGCTTAGATGAAGACCTAAGATGACAGCTGGGTCATCGTGGAACTCACTGTCGGTGGCAAGTTGCTCAAAACGTGATTGGGCGCGCTCTTTTTCCCCTTGAACCAACTCATCCCACGCGGATTGGAGCATACTCGCTTCAGGCGTTTCACATTTTGGCCCGATACAGGATGGTGTTGTTGGTATGTCGTTAAGCTCACTCCATATCGGTGCGGTATGCCATGCTGTGTCGATTTTGTAAATGTTTTGATAGGTGTCATGGGCTAAATTGATGCGGTTGGTGTGCTCATAAAATTGTGCGAGGGTCAGGCTGAAATAAGTTGTCGGGTCACCAAAGCTTGCCGCTTGGATTAAGGCATTTTCCGCTTGGGTTAAATTTCCGTTGTGCCAGTGCAATAGCCCTAAATGCAATTTATAAATAGGCCAGCTTGGTTCTCGTAAAATGAGCTCTTCGTAATAAGATGTAATTGCTTTATTTGAAGTTGAACGACTGGATAGATCTAGGTGAGCTTGTGAATAGGCGAGCGCATATAATACGGCCGTATCTGTTAACCAAGCCGCTTCATGCGCTGTTTTAAATTGGGTAACCGCATTGGCCCAATCACCCTCTTCCGCAAATAGGATGCCCGCTTCAAATTGCTGGTGAATGGTTCGATCATGCCACATGGCGACACAAATTAGTATCCCTATGAGCGGCCAGACATAAAGGTTGATGCGACCTCTGTAATAGGAAGTGGTGCTCTTATTTGGTATCGGCACTAGTTCATTGACGAAGGCCGCAAGTAGCGTATAGATTACAAGCCAGTGACGATAACGGGGCATTTCAACAAGCGCATGTATCAGAAATGCGGCTAGACAGGCTAGTAAGATGAGAATATGAGGTTCTATCAGGCGTTGCTTGTGTCGAATCATTAACCATACAATTTGGCCAAGTAGGGCGATGTGGGCGAGGGTTCCGATTAATCCGATCTCTGCTAAACTGCCAAACCAAAAGCTATGTGCATGGAACAAAAGTCTGCGGTGAAAATTTTGTGTGGGATTGGGAATAAAGCCGGTGATAAATGTGCCAAGACCATTTCCAAACAAGATTTGTTCGGACCACATAGTTAGGGCGATCTGCCAAAGCCTTGTGCGCCCGGAAAGTGGGATTTCAAATTGAATAATGGCGCCGATTATGCCCATGATGAGTAGCGTACCGCTTAACCCTATCGCCCAGATTAACTTGCTTTTTTGGGATGAAGAGAAGCGATTCCAAAGAGGCATCCAAATGGAATGTGTGTAGCCGATTGCTATAATCGTGCTCCCTGTAATTAATGCGATCCAGCCGCCACTTGAATTCGCGAAATACATTAACGGAAGGGCAAAAATAGATCCTGCTAGGTAAATGAACTGTGTGTTCTTGCTTGCTGGGGGGGCCCCTAAACGGCCGATGCAGATGAGTAAGAACCAAACGACGAGTAAAACCAAAATAGTTTGGCTTTCATTTAGCCCATGAATTAAGCCACGAGAAAAGGGTTTTAGTGAGGCTGATTCACGCCATGTTAACCATTTCTGTGCGATTTCGAAGTATCCCGCAACAACAAAAATTAGACATACGCCCCCTAGGAGCGAGAGGACCCACGATGTTGTGATGATGTTTTGACGGATAAGTAGGAGGGTTAAATAGAAACAGCTGATGGCGACGATCCAGCCTCCGGTTATTCGCCAGCTTAGTCCTGGATTTTGAGACAGTGTTGCGGCCGTCACGATTGCGCCTAGAATCAACCAAATTGAGATGTCGAGAGGTGTAGTCATCACTTGTATGGCTGTGTGCTGTTGCGATAACGTCAACCAAAGACATAAACTTATCCCTAATACAACGAGTAATGTTATTTTAGCTTCGGCCGAATAATAGAAGAGTTGGCTAAACGAGAGCGTAATGGCTAGGCCGAAGGCTAAGAATAGTTTTGTATATGTTTTGAATCGCTGTGACATCGGTTTTTATGTTATGAAGTGGGAGCGGAATAGCCGATCCCTGTTACGCTGATTTCTGCCGGTTGATTTAGAGACCCCGTATAAGAAATATCTGCATCGAGCCACTTTTGTAGAATGTCGATGTTGGTGAGTGTGTGTTGGGTCAATTGATTTGTTGTATAGCTAGAGGTCCCGTGGGCAAGGGCCATTGGAATTAAGAGTTGGTCTGCGAGGTGAGGATCAACGGCCGCGCCACTTTCTGCGAATTCGATTAGCTCATCGACCGCATGTTCCGCAACGGTTTGGGCGGGAAGCCCTCGGCTACCAAGGCTAGTGACCCCTGCTTGATTAGATGGTAGCCATAAAAACAGGCCAGCTCCTGTCGAGTTAGATTTTAAGCGTAATGCTTGGACGGCCGCATGCCATCCCTGTTCTGTGAGTAGGTTGTGTGCACGGCGGGACATGCGATGGGGGATGTGGCCGGGCAAGTTGGTGACGACCGCTAAGCCATTAACGCTATTGATCGGTTCGGGTAGGAAATCGGCCGCTTCTAAATGGGAAATCGGCCGGATTTGGGTTTGGATTTGCCCCCCTCCAAGCGGATACCACCCCCAATCGATTAAGTCCGGTTGGATAGAAACCCCAAAGTGACGCAAAGAGGGGACAAAGACATTTTGAATGTAATGAAATGAAGGGCTAAACGACACATGGGTTCCCCCACGCAAGGTGATTTGGCTGTTCGCGCCAGATGCGAACAGCAAAGGCCATAAGACGGTCTGCCAGATCAGCATGATTGCGCCAGCCGACCCATTGGGGGCGACATCGGTGACATCCCATGTGTATTTGCCAGCAGTTGGACGTGCTTGGGGCACAAATTCTAGAAACTGTGAGTTCACGGCCGCACCGCGCACTTCTGCTTGACATAAATCAGCGACCGCTAGGACTGCGGTTAAATGTTGATAACGCAACCCCGGTTTTTTACGGCCGGCACGAATATGTTCCATGCGAAACGGCCGGCCGGTTAGAGCGGACATACTTAAACTGGTGCGCAACATTTGCCCACCCCCTTCACCGTGACTGCCATCGATAATGATCATAATTTTGGATTTTGGGTTTTAGATTTTACTAGTCCTGTCGGATTTGGTGGGAGTTGATCAATTAACGATTGTCATTC
>WTJY01000034.1:0-39330 GCA_011524645.1 Anaerolineales bacterium
ATTTAGGAAACCCCGCTTTTTCTTCACCCGCCGCCACACGGCGAAAGAAATTGGCGTAAGCTTGATCTAAATCCCGAAGTGCTTGCTGGGGAATGCATTTGGAGTAGTCATACATCCAAGCCAACTCCCCCTTTTTCAATTGATTGAGTTCTTTGTGCAGGGCTGCTGCGCTTATGCTTTTGCCGGTTTCTTGATACACCGCTATTTTTCGCGCCAGCCCCCAGTTATATGTATATCTTGCTGTGCCTGCACAAGCTCTAAAGTAGGTTTTTTCCTTGTTATTTAGTTTGAGCTCGGTTTTGTACACTTTGTAGACAATCATGCAATCTTGTACAGGGATTTCACTACATTTAACATTTGTAGCAAACATGTAATATTGATACTATTATACCAAAGGAATCAATTTGTGCAGATTTTAAATCAAAATGATAATCGCTACAAAAGGATCTACAAATATATCTTTTGTAGTTAGCTATATTGACAATATTTTAGTATATAAATTAATGTTTTAATACATTAATTTGAATTGGTTTTAACCCTCTCTCAATGGGAGAGGGACGGGGAAAGAGGGAAAACACAAATATCCACATCGCCCAACCCATCCTCATAGGAGGAAGGAAAATCCAGACGATTTTTGGGACAGCGTGTTAAGTTAAACCGATAAATATTTTTTGGCTAGATCATCTGTAAAGATATCAATCTCACCGTGTTCGACAATTTTGCCTGTTTCCAGAATATAGAAATGATCAGCTACAGCTCGAGCAAAGTCAAGAAACTGCTCAACAACTAAGACCGAAATGTTCATTTCTCGGCTTAACTGCACAATTAGCTCTTCAATTTCCATAACAATACTAGGCTGAATCCCTTCGGTCGGCTCATCAAGTAGTAACAATTGCGGCCGACTGACAAGGGCGCGGGCCAAAGCCAGTTGTTGTTGTTGCCCACCGGACAAAGTTCCAGCAACCCGATGTCTCATCTGTTCTAAGACAGGGAACCTTTCATACATTTCCGCAACAATAGCTAGATCGGGGCGTGGTGGAGAACAAGATTCAAAGCCCATTAACAAATTCTCATAGACGGTTAAGTACGGGAAAATCCCCCTCCCTTGGGGCACATAGCTAATGCCTAGACGCGACCGTTGTCCGGTCGTTTTACGGTTCAACGATGTATCACCCAATATAAATTCACCTTTTCGCGCTTTGACCAAGCCCATAACTGATTTCATAAAGGTTGTTTTGCCTGCGCCATTTCGCCCCATTAAGCAAACGACCTCTCCGGGTGGGACGACCAACGAAACATCGCGTAATATTTTTGATTGACCGTAATATACTTCCAAATTTTTAGCTTGTAACATGATTTTCTTCCCACACAATCAAACAGCCACAGGGGCTTTTTCTTTCTTTGGGGTACGTTCACTACGACTCCGACCCAAGTAAACTTCAATGACAGATTCATTCGCCTGTACTTCATCCATGTGGCCTTCCATCAATACATTACCCATGTGTAGAACTGTAACTTTATTGGAAAACTCTCGCACAAATTCCATATCATGTTCAACAACCAAAACAGAGGTCTGTTTAGCGATTTGCTGGACCAATTCTCCGGTTCGTGTCCGTTCTTTGCGCGTCATTCCCGCGACAGGTTCATCAAGAAGCAGTAATTTAGGCTCCTGTATTAACAACATACCGATTTCCAACCATTGCTTCTGTCCATGGGATAAGCGAGCTGCTTCATAATAGCGTTGCTCAGCAAGACCAATGGTTTCAATCATTTGATCTAATTTTTCCCGTTTTTCGGCCGAAGCTTTTCCCAACAAGCGAAAATTTGATTCCCCCATGCTAATCGCTTGCTCTAAATTTTCATAAATAGTAAGGGTATTAAAAATCGATGGGGTTTGGAATTTTCGCCCGATCCCTTGCTGGACAATTTGATGCTCACTTAAGCGACGAATATTATGCCCATCAAACAAAACTGTCCCGCTCGTCGGTTTCGTTTTACCGGTGATAATATCGAGAAGTGTTGTTTTACCTGCGCCATTGGGGCCAATTAAAAAGCGGAGCTCATCATAGTCAATAGAAAAATTGAGTTGTTCTAAGACAGTAAAGCCATCAAAACTGACAGACACATTTTGCACATCTAAAATTTTGCCTTGCCTCGTTGTCGTCATACGGAAACTTCTCCTTGAGCGGGTGGGGTTGATCCATCATCGGCCGTCTTGGTGCGCGTATCAGACTCGTTGGATCGCACAATTTGGCGAAAAAGGTGTTGTACGGTACCGACTATGCCACGGGGTAAAAAGAGCACACTAAGTAAGAAGAGTGCACCGAAAATCATTTCCCAAATTTCCGGGTAGTCGGCCGAAATAAGGCTTTTAGCCCAACCAACGGTTAACGCACCGACAATGCCCCCTAACAAGGTACCTCGCCCACCGACTGCGGTCCAGATCACCATTTCAATCGACGGCCGGACCCCCATTTGAGCGGGTGAGATGATCCCATCTTGAATCACATATAATGCACCCGCAATACCGGTCAAGGCGGCCGAAAAGCCAAACACAAGGGTTTTTACAATCACCGGATTAAAGCCCAAAAAGCGTACGCGACTTTCATCATCTCGGGTAGCGATTAGTAAACGGCCGAAGCGAGAATGAATCACCTGCCAACAAGCCAAATAAGCCAAAAGCAAGATCACAAGAGAAAGAAAATACATATTGCGCAAAAACATCGGGTCTGCACGAGTAAATCCAAAAACTTGCTGAATATCGGTCAACCCATTGGTGCCACCGGTCAGTGGCTGTTGCCCAATAAACAACAAGCTAAAAATCAGCGTTAGTGCTTGGCTAATAATAGAAAAATAGACCCCTTGTACACGACTACGAAAAATAAAATAGCCGATAATAAAGGCAAAAACGGTAGGAACAACCACAACCATAGCCAGAGCAAACACCGGGTTTGCAAATGGCGCCCAAATCGCAGGCAATGTTTCGACACCGCTCCAAACCATAAAATCGGGCAAACTTGTTCCGGAATTTTGCAATTTAAGATGCATGGCAAGTGCATATGCGCCTAGGCTGAAAAAGAGACCTTGCCCCAAGCTCAGCATCCCACCATACCCCCAAATCAAATCAAGCGCGACTGCAACAATCGCATAAGTTAAAAATTTTCCCATCAAATTAATGCGGAAATCATTTAGAAAGAATGGGGCGATAAAGAGAACGCCAAACAGAATGGCAACGACAATCCAATGTGTAATCGATTTTCTCATGTTATTACCTCGTTTGAACCTGAACCAACCCTTGTGGTTTCCATTGCAAAAATGCGACGACGAGAAGAAGCACCAGCACTTTAGCGACCGTTGCGGCCGCTTCCACATCAAGATCAATTAAAAACTTGGCCATGACGATATTAAACATGCCGATGATAAGTGCCGCTAAAATCGCGCCACGCAATTTGCCAACCCCACCCAAGACCACAACCAAAAAAGCATCTACAATATAAGAAGTGCCTAGTGTCGGTCCTACTGGGCCGATAAGCGTTAAAACAGATCCGGCGATGCCCGCTAAACCAGCCCCAACCCCAAATGTAATCGCGTTCACAGAACGGGACCGAACCCCCAACGAAGCCGCCATTTCACGATTTTGCATCGTTGCCCTTAATCGTCGCCCAGCACTTGTACGTCGCAGATAATAAAAAAGCAAAAGAACGACAAGGACGACTACCCCCATGATAAATAGCCGTGTGTAAGGCAGACGAACCCCTTCAATAATTTCCCAAAACGGTTTAAGTGCGGAAATCGCTTCCGCATCATTGACATCTGTCCATAGCCAAGCAAATCCTTTGCTCAGCCACATCGGCCGTCCGACACTCACATTTTGGGCCCCGAAAACTTGTCTGGCCACCGATTGCAGAATCATTCCGACCCCCCATGTGGCTAAAAGCGTATCGAGAGGGCGACCATATAAACGGCGTAGCAGGGTCACTTCTAATAAAATACCGACCAAACCAGCAATGAAGAAGGCCGCAATCATAGAACCAATAAACCACCCTCCCCAATCATGCGTCTCGGTCCGCATCAGTATGCCCGAAAATTGAAGCTCAAAGACATAAGTGGTATAGGCACCAATCATAATAAATTCGCCATGAGCCATATTAATGACCCCCATCAAGCCGAAAGCGAAAGCGAGGCCGAGGGAGATGAGTAATAAAATCGAAGCAAGACTTGCTCCATTAAAAGCTTGAATTAACCAAATATCCATTTTTTCCTCTTTCTTTGCTTTATCTTTCGTAAGCCTCTACTTTGATATGGAAAAACCCCAGAAGAAATTTTCCTCTGGAGTTTGGTTTACTTTTTACAACTGGCATGCCTATAAAATAGGCATCTACGACCTAATGTAGACAAGAAGATTTGCGTGGGGAAAGTGTTGTATCTATCCCTCACGCAAACCATCAATAGTTTTTATGGTTGTAAAGCTTCTGGAATTTCACTTTCATCAACCAAACCGGCCGCCCAATCCACACCCAACAAGAATGGGTCTGGGAAAACAGGTCCTTCGGTTGACCACACAGTAGAAATCGAGCCATCGTCGTTAATCAAACCGACGCGTGGTGTTTTCGCCATATGTTGTGACGCACCATCAACGGTGATCAAACCACCGGGAGCTTGGAACGTAATTTCATTGTCATCGGCCGCTTGTTGGACCGCCGCCACATCGGTTGAGCCGGCCGCTTCGACCAACAAAGCCCAAACATTTACACTGATATAAGCTGATTCAACGGGGTCAGAGGTTGGTCGGCCGTCGGTGAACTCATGATACGCTTCAACAAATGCCGCGTTTTCTGGAGAATCAACCGTTTCGTAGTAGTTCCAGCTGACCAAATGGCCACCCAAGAACTCCGTACCAATACTTTTAACTTCTTCTTCCGCAACAGAAACAGACATAATCGGAATATCGTCTGCGGTATAGCCCGCATCAACAAATTGTTTGAAGAAAGCGACGTTGCTGTCCCCGTTCAATGTATTGAAAATCGCATCCGGTTGTACGCTTTGGATTTCAGAGATAATCGTTTGGAAATCAGTATCACCCAACGGAATATATTGTTCACCGGCCAAGCTCACACCTGCATCTTCAAGCTGTGCTTTGATGATTTTATTGGCGGTACGAGGGAAAACATAGTCAGAACCAACCAAATAGATATTGGTTTTTCCTTCTTCAAGAAGGTATTCAACACCGGGGATAATTTGTTGGGTCGGTTCAGCACCGGTATAGAAAATATTTGGCGATGCTTCTAACCCTTCATATTGAACAGGATAGAACAAAAGACCATCGAGTTCTTCAAATACAGGCAACATCGCTTTACGGCTAGCACTCGTCCAGCCACCAAAGACAACAGCCACCCCATCTTCTTGGATCAATTTACGTGCTTTTTCTGCGAATGTAGGCCAGTCTGAAGCACCATCTTCAACGATCGCTTCAATTTCACAGCCTAAGAGCCCGCCCGCTTCGTTAATTTGGTTAATCGCTAACAAAGTTGAGTCACGAACAGAAACTTCTGAAATTGCCATGGTGCCAGAAAGCGAATGTAGAATACCGACTTTAATCGGTTCTTCACAAGCCATCGCCTCTTCATCATCCATCGCTTCTTCTTCATCCATGGTTTCTTCTTCCATGGCTTCTTCATCCATGGCTTCTTCTTCCATGGCTTCTTCATCCATGGCTTCTTCTTCCATGGCTTCTTCTTCCATGGTTTCTTCATCCATGGTTTCTTCTTCCATGGCTTCTTCATCCATGGCTTCTTCATCCATGGCTTCTTCTTCCATGGTTTCTTCGCCTGCATTCAATACAGCTTCAGGGATTTCGCTTTCATCAATCAAGCCTTCAGCCCACTCTACACCCAGCAAGAATGGGTCAGGAAAAACAGGACCTTCAGTTGACCATACGGTTGTGATCGAACCATCTTCATTGATTAAACCGACACGAGGGGTTTTGGCCATATGTTGGGTCACACCATCAACTGTGATCAAACCACCTGGAGATTGGAACGTAATCACATTGTCATCGGCTGCTTGTTGGATCGCTTCAACATCGGTCGAACCGGCCGCTTCAGCCAATAAAGACCAAACATTGACACTAATGTAGGCTGATTCAACAGGGTCAGAGGTTGGACGCCCATCGGTAAATTCATGGTAGGCTTCAACAAACGCTGCATTTTCTGGAGAATCTACTGTTTCGTAGTAGTTCCAGCTAACCAAGTGACCACCCAAAAATTCTGTTCCGATGCTTTTTACTTCTTCTTCTGCGACAGAGACAGACATAATTGGAATGTCGCTCGCTGTATAACCCGCATCAACAAATTGCTTGAAAAATGCAACGTTGCTGTCACCATTTAAGGTATTGAAAATAGCATCTGGCTGTACATCTTGAATTTCAGCAATAATGGTTTGGAAATCGGTATCACCCAGAGGAATATATTGTTCCCCAGCCAAGGTCACCCCAGCATCATCAAGTTGTGCCTTGATAATTTGGTTAGCGGTACGAGGGAAAACATAATCCGAACCGACCAAATAGATGTTGCTTTTGCCTTCTTCAAGCAAGTATTCAACACCGGGAATAATTTGTTGAGTTGGTTCCGCACCTGTGTAGAAAATGTTAGGCGAAGCTTCCAATCCTTCATATTGAACAGGATAGAATAGAAGACCATTTAACTCTTCAAATACAGGCAACATCGCTTTACGGCTAGCACTTGTCCAACCACCGAAAACAACATCAACTTCATCTTCCTGAATCAATTTACGTGCTTTTTCAGCGAAAGTGGGCCAATCAGAAGCGCCGTCTTCAACAACAGGAACCAATTGTTTGCCTAAAACACCACCCGCTGCATTAATTTCTTCAATAGCAAGCAGTGTAGAATCACGTACAGATACTTCTGAGATCGCCATCGTACCTGAAAGTGAGTGCAAAATCCCTACTTTGATGACATCATCTTCGGTGGCCTCTGTGTCTTCAGTGGCCTCTGCGTCTTCAGTTTCCGCTGTGTCTTCAGTTTCCTCTGTGTCTTCAACGGCTTCCTCTTCTACTGTTTCGTCGGTTGTTGCTTCTTCTTCAACAACATCGTCTCCACCACCACACGCTACAACAAAAAGAGCGATGATGAGCAAAGTCAGCAAATATGTCCAATTTTTTGATTTAGACATGAATCAATCTCCTCACAATGAAATAAACCTGTTACAAAAGTCTCTTGCATATATGGTCTAAGTCACTTTGTAGAGTTTGTTCGTCAACAAAACAGGGAAAGTGCGAATATCAACCATGAAGGGGTGTAGATGCAAGAGAAGGAATGTTGCGTCAATCTTGATCAGAGATTGAGGGCAACACAATGTATCAAATAGGTTAGCCTATTTGATTCGGAAATGATGAGCCTTCATGTTTCCACTCAGTACTGTAGTTCCAACTGAAATGGCAGAAAATTGGTAAAACTAGCTAATAAATGGCTAAAAATATTTTACAAGATACACAATGACTCAAGCTTGAGAAATATATGTAGATAGACACCATAAGGGGTATTCTTAATCTTTAGTAAATCTTGCGCGGCCGTGTAAGGGATTCTCCTACAAGTGCTTTGCGGGCATCACTATGAAATTGTTCGATTTGTTGTGGCAAAATCTGTCCTTTGCGAGTCAAGCCACGCACCAAAATTCCATCTTGCGTCAATCGACTGACCCCCCACTTTGTGTGCTCATCACTAAATTGACGGGCCTTCTCACCAAGCTTCGTTTCAAGCATCAAAAGTAATTCTGGCTCCCAGCCCGCGTGGCAAACCAAAAATGTTGCACTATAAGTCCAGTCTCCCATATAAGCCAAAGATGAAACAGGATGTTTGGCCGGTTCGATACCCCATTTTTCCCATAAAATCAGCTTATCATCAGATACAACGCGGATCTGGTTTCCAAAATAATCCCAAGAAAAACATTCTTCAAACGCTTCTCGCCCAGGTGACAAAATTTCAGACCAAATCAATTTCGCATTGGGTTTTAGGTGAATCTGTGTGGTCTGCTGATAGCGAGAACGAGCAAAAGGGATAGTGGTATCAGGGATGAATTCAAAGATACTATCGGCCGCTAAATGGAGGGACATCGTTTGAGTCGCTGTTTGATACCCCTCACGGTGGCGATAAATTCGATTAGCCCCTGTTGTCGTGACCATCGCATGTGCCCCCTCATCTAAATCGATAACGATCTGAAATTGGTCCCCCCCCAATACCCCACCACTCACATTATGCAAATGAACCAGAGCGGTATTATCCTGATGAGCGAAAGCACGGATAACACGTAAAGGTGGGGTTTGTTTTTTGATGTGTAATTTCGTATTCTCTTGATGCGAAAAATGCAAGTGTAATTGTCCAGATGCGCCGATTTTCATAATATGTCTTCTATCGTCTAGCTAATAAAAAGTCGAGTAGGTAGGTGTGGATGGCGTAGTGAGGCCATTTCCGGCAAGCCGGGGAACGCCGCAGGAAGTTCATCACACTGTTGACCAGCAATTTCAGCAATAATCGGTTTCATTTCCCAAATGATCATGGTTGCCTGTTTTTGCCCGATCGGTTGTAACCGTTGTGCAGCCGAAACCAATGTTTTAACCATCTGTTGCAAAAAAACGGCCGACATAACCTCTTGATCGATTTCCCATATGCCACCAATCAGCCCAAAAACAGGCGCATGGTTGATACATTGGCTTTGCCAAGCGAAACGATAAAGGGGGTGGGGCTGTAATTGAGCGATCAATTGGAGTAAACGACGGCCGATTTTTTCACTCGCGGTCCTCAGTTCGTGGGGAGAGCGAAGGGCCGCAACCGTTTGATTAAGATCGATCCAAGCTGATGCAAATTCAGTGGAGTCAACCAAAGCCAAACGATGCCCCTGACGACAAAGCCAAGCTTCTTGAACACCCGTATTTTGTAAAGTGTGTGTAATATATTCCGCTAGCTGATTGTGCGTTAAACCTTGCTCCGCAATTACCGCCTCCAGTCCATAAGAATGAGCCACACTACCGATAGGTAAGGCGGAATCGGCAATTTGTAAGAGTTGTAAAATCTGATCCATCATATTCCCTATTCTATTCTGCTAAAAGCTGGTCAAGTACAACCGCTAATTCGTTGGCATGGATCGGTCCGATCGTCGAAGCGGCCACTTGCCCGTTCTGGTCAATGATCACCGTTTCTGGGACACCGGCCGCATGATAAGTTTCATAAATCTCGCCACCGATATCAGGCGCATTAGGGTAGGTAATGTCGTATTCCTGTAAGAACTCGATCGACTTGGTATCAATATCGGTATAAGCGACTCCTAAAAAAACAACCCCCTTATCCTGATAAGCGCGCCAAGTCATTTCTAAATCATCCGCTTCATAGGTACATTCCACACACCACGAAGCCCAAAAATTCAAGACGACTATTTGCCCTTGCATATCGCTCAGATTGGCGGCCGATTGTCCATCCCATTCATAATTGGCAAAAAAGGTCAGCGGAACATCAGGGGCATCATCTCCGATTTGCGGCCGTTCGCCCGAATTATTCAACAGTCCCCAGGCGATCAGCGCCAACAATGCCACGATGGAAATCCAAATGGCCGTCTTAAAAATCGAGCTACTACGTTGATTTGTATTGTCTATATTCGTCATTCTTTACTCGTCACTCATGACTCACGATAGTTCCCTGCATATCGGCCGGAATCGGCAGATCGAACAAAGATAATATGGTGGGTGCAAAATCCATTAGTTGAATCGAATCCTGTTGCAGGCCGTCTAGAGCCGGTTGATTGGCGGGTGGGCTATAAATCCAAATCCCATTTTCCGCATGGTTGGCATCGTCTGGACCGGTATCATTTTCAAAGGTGTAAATATCCCCATGACCCAAAGAGCCAACCGAACGCCAAGTTAGATCACCCAAGTAGACCAGTAAATCTGGAGAAACGTTTTTCACCGTGTGATACACCTCATGTGGTAGAAAAACCTTGGTATCGAGCGGTGTCTTATCAGGTGCTGTAATCGATTTGATATGTTCCACGAATTTTGCACGAAACGCAGGAAGCTCGGCGGGGCCGATTGCGCCTTGGGGTTCACGCCCAGCGATATTAAAGAAGATACGGGCATAGTAACCACCATCCCCCCATACGGTCGTTTTGTCCCAATCGACTTTTAATTTATCGATGGTTGTGAGCTGACCGGCCGGTGGTGCTTCTTTTAAGACGAGATACCCTTCCCGTAACAGCCATTCATTGATACAAATCCCCCCTTCCATCTTTTTCGCCCCATGGTCTGATACAACGATGACATGGGTTTCTGGTGGAAGCCGATCAAGTAATGTCCCAAGTTCTTCATCGATATACCGATAATAGTCTCGCAAGGCATGAAGATGGGGGCTGTTGGGATCATGTTTTTGGTGGGTTTGGTCATAGTAAGCCCACATCGCATGATTAATTCGATCAGTCCCCATTTCGACAAACATAAAAAAGTCCCACGGTTTGTTATCGAGCAGATAGCGCAAAACTTTATACCGCTTGCGACTCATGCTATAGAGTTTTTTGAGAAAGAGTTCTTTGTCGGTCGTGCGGAACGGTTTGACATCAACGTCATAAGGTTCGGGGGCGAGAAGCTTGTTGATTTCCCCTTGCAATGATTTCGGATGGGTCCATTGGATACGAGGGTTGGTGGTGTCTGGCGTGAGGAAGCTAGAGACGACATGGCCCTCGGGCAAGGGGACAATAGGAAATGTTTGGGGAACGCCCAAAACGGTGCATTTTTTCCCAGCTTCGGCCAATATCTGCCACACACGTTTCTCTTTGACCGACCGGCCGTTGGCGATATAGCGATTGTCGTAGCTATGATCTCGTCGATTACGAAAGCCATAAAAACCAAGAGTGCCGGGATCTTTACTGCTGGTCATGCTACTCCATGCCGGAACGGTAATGGCCGGAATACAGCTCATCATTTCTCGATAGGAACCGCGATCCATCAGCTTCTTGAGATTGGGCAATTCATTGCGCCATGCATCGAAAATCAGCTCTGGTGGTGCACAATCGAGGCCGATAACAAATACTTTGGGGTCTTTTTTACGTGAGAAAAATCGTTTGAACATAGGGAGGAAGTATAAATTTGTCAATGGTAAATTGCCAATGGCCAATAGTAAATGAATGGCGCCCTTATCTCCTCTTTACTATTCATGGGGTTTAGTCGGGTTTACGGGTTGGCAATTTATTTACCCCCACATACAATGCCCACATGAATGATGAAAAAATCCGCTGCGATTGGTGCGGCACGACAGATAAACTTTATGTTAACTATCATGACACCGAATGGGGTGTTCCGATTTATGATGATCGCTTGCTGTTTGCGAAGCTGATTTTGGATGGGGCACAGGCGGGGTTAAGCTGGATTACGATTTTGCGTAAGCGGGAGAATTATTGGGAAGCGTTTGACCAGTTTGACCCTGAAGTTATCGCCGCTTACAGTGATGAAAAATTGGAGGGGCTGCGCCAAAACCCAGGAATTGTGCGCAATCGGTTAAAAATCGCATCTGTGCGTAAAAATGCACAGGGGTATTTGCGCATCGTCGAGGAACATGGGTCGTTTAGCGATTTTTTGTGGGGATTTGTAGACGGCCGACCGATTCAGAATAGCTGGGAATCGATGGCGGATGTGCCGACAGAAACGGCCGAGTCCCGTGCGATGAGCAAGGCACTCAAAAAATATGGCTTTAGCTTTGTCGGACCGACGATTGTGTATGCATTTATGCAGGCCACAGGTTTTTGTAATGATCATTTAACGGGCTGTTTTTGCCATGAAGAGGTTAAGGCATTATCGGTCAAATGACAAGAGTGAACGATTTGGTGGATAGACGGCTGTTACCAAACGGTATTTTTGTAGAATCGTTTGATTTCTCTGTCTGATGAAACAAGCGGGCACCCTGCTAAGACGGCCGTGGCCACAATTGTTCTATCGGCAGGATCACGGTGCGCCCAATCTAATACTAAATTCTCCAACCATATTTCTGTTGTAACAGGTTGAATCTCAAGGTGAGCCAATTGATTTAGCTTATTGACATACGCATGAATTGATAGGGGGATCTCCAGCTTTTTTCTCTTAACCTTTAGCCCTATTTCCCAAATCGAAATGGAACTGATAATAATCTCCGTGGCATTTTCGATGGCAAATTGAGCTGAATCGGTTAATTTACCTGAATCAAGTGTCCAATAAATTAGAGCCGAGGTGTCTAAAACGATTTTCATGTGAGTTCCCATTCATCAAGCGTTGGTATGTCTAGATCTTCATGATAAACAACCTGTCCTTGAAAACCGCCGAACAATTCTTCTACTGTAAACCGATCATTTAGGGGGGTAATACGTAGGACTGGCATATTGCGATCAGTGACGATCAAAGCTTCGCCGTTCGCTTCCAATTCACGAAAAACTTTGAGCATATTCGTTTTTAGCTGACTTTTTGATATTGTTTTTTGCATAATAACCTTTGCTTATGACTATAGTCATGACCATGGTGTTATGCTAACATAAAATAATAGAAATAGCCATAGAGAAAAAAGCCAGTACATTATGCTGCTCATTAATTTTCCAGATAAAGTGTGGCCGAAAACCGGATTAGCTCATTTGCATAAAAACCCATTCGTGCAGGCAACAGGTTTTGTGAACGATCATGCGGTTGGTTGTTTTCGCTATGAGCAAGTCAAACAGCTATCGACCACACGATCTGATCGATAGAACCGCAAAAAACTTCCCCCGTTTATTTCTAGCCCACTAAAAGCAGAAGCCCATCATGTTGATATTGAGCAATCGCCTGATCATGGGTAATGAGAGTGTAGCCGTTCGAGATGGCTTGCCAGATCAGTAATCGATCAAATGGGTCTTTGTGATCACTCTTTCGCGGTAGCTGATAGTAAGTTGCTAGCAAACGGCTGTCCAGTTCTTCAACCGCAAACCCAGCATCTAGAAGAGTGTCTAACATCTCATCAGGCTCTATACCACGAAGCTCAAGCTTTCCAAGTGAGTACTTGAAGGATATCTCCCATAAACTGACACCCGATATGAGCTTTGTGTCGGAATCGTTTTCGAGTACTTGACGTACAGGCCCGCTGATTTTGCTTGGGTCAAACAGTGCCCAGAGAATATAATGCGTATCAAGCAAGTAAATCATAAACCCAATAGCTCTTCCTCAGTCATTTTGAAATCATCATGAATTTTGAATGTTTTATGCTGTAACAGACCCAATTGAATCTTTTTGGTTTTGTAAGATGCATACGGTATCAAAACAGCGACATTCTCTTTTTTCTTGCCATAGCTAATGATGATTTCTTCGCCTGCACGAACCTGCTCGATAATTTCTGAAAAATGTGTTTTGAATTCACCAACTGCAAATGTTTTCATAAATCAAATTGTAATATTTTTCTTGACAAGTTGTCAAGATAGCTAATATTCTAAAGGAAACACGGCCGAAAACCTAATAAATTCATTTGCACAAAAACCCATTCGTGCAGGCAACAGGTCTCATTAATGATCATTTAGCAGGTTGTTTTCGCCATGAACAGGTCAAGAATCTATCCATTAAGTCTGATTGACAGACACATTTAAGTTTTAAACAAGAGTGAGAATGACCGGTATTTCACGCTCATTCAGAAGAAGGTATTCAAAGTAACGTAGGCCAAGCTGAAATAAACTGAGATCGTAGCGATCTGTCCGGTGAATCTGTCTCATACAGATGACCTTTATTTCCTTCTTTAACCAGCCAAGCGATTGGAATCGAGCGCTTTTTATAAATCACACTAACCATTAATGTCTGGCAGTTTCGTCCCGTTTCACTTCCATCTATCGCCAGAATGATCGGGGCGGTTGTAGCCGAGAGGCATCACAAACGGGAGGAAAAACAGGTCATGTGATACCGTTTCATGCTGTAGTAGCCGAGAAAATCGCTTCACTTTACTTTCAACTTGGATCTTCTCTGGTCCTTTTTGAGCAATTTTCTCCATTTGGCTTGAGCCGGTTTGGATTTAGTTTTTTTTACAAGTGTGGTTACAATTTCGTTGAGACATATGGATTAGGAGTTTTGCGATTTGTGATCGATATTGTCTCATTTCTACACTATCCCACAAAATCCGATAGAACTAGGAAAAACAAATGTCCATGTTTGATATGGTTATTCTTGCGGGTGGCACACCAACGGCCGATTCCCCCCTCTACCCCTATACCCACGGCCGTCCCAAAGCCATGATCGACATCAACGGCCGTCCCATGATCGAATGGATTATCGAAGCGGGCCAACAGTCACAAAATATCGCGGATGTCATCGTTGTCGGGTTGGATGATCAGGGCGTGCAACGCTCCCTCAACACGCTACGGCCGGTCCACTTCCTACCCAACCAAGGGGGCATGGTCAGCAACGGCATGTTCGCCCTCGACTGGCTCGCCCAGCACAGGCCACAAACAAAAGTCATTGTCGGCTGTTCCTCCGATATACCCCACACCAAAGCGCACATGATCGACGATCTAATCGCTTTATGCCAACCTCTTGATTGTGTCATGTATGGCATCTACTCATTCCCAGACCAAATTACCGCCCGTTACCCGACCGCCAAACGAACCTATTCTAAATTTCAGGGGGGGGTACAAATCGCCACCGGCGACATGTTTGTTCTACAGACAGCCTTCCGTGATACCAATGAATCCCTCTGGCAAGCGATTACCGAAGCCCGTAAAAAACCGTGGAAAGTCGCCCAAGCCGTCGGATTTAGCACCCTCTTTAAATACCTGACACGCCGTTTGTCGATTCAAGAGGCGGCTGAAATCGCCGGCCGTGTACTGGCCAATGATCCTCAAGCGATTAAAGTGCTCCCCACACCTCACGTCGAACTCACCATGGATGGAGACAAACCCCACCAGATCGACATTCTACGCCAAACATTTCGCTAAAACGTGTAACCAAACAACCCCAAAATCCATTGCCACGCCCCCAACAGCAGCACATAACGCCACCCTTTCCCGACCGTGGCCCACAGCGCAAATTTCCACAGTTTCATACGCAAACTCCCCGCCACCAAGCAGATCGGATCGCCGATAATCGGAACAGCCGAGAGCAATAAAACGGCCGGTCCCCAACGCATAAACCACGCTTCAGCCGAATCCATACGCTCTTGCGGGATTTTATAACGCTTCGCAATATACGGTGTCCCTTTTACCCCCATGTAATACATCGTATACGCGCCCGCCACATTACCAGCTGTAGCCACAATCCCCACCCACCACACGTTATAACCGAGCGGCGGCATCGCCAACACAAAAATCTCCGAAGAAAACGGCACAATCGATGCCGCAATCAGCGAAACAATAAACAAGCCCAAATAACCAAACTGCAACCAAAAATCAACATTCTGCAAAACACACCAAACCCGTAAGGGCCAAAAGAATGCGACGACCCAACCGAGTCGTGCCATACGACCTGCCGGTCATGCTTTTGGCCCCTAGATCACACATCTATCAAGACATGCCCGAAAACTCATGCCCCTGCCGTTTTTGCCTTACGGCCGAAACGCCGCCCAAACCGATCCCGTATCCCGAACCGGTTAATCCAAAACAGATAGATCAGCAGTAACAGATCAAGTGTATGTTCAAAAATAGACCACTCACGGCCGAAATGGTCAGGGTCCCAATAGCTAATCGGCGCTTCATACCGATAGGACCAATTAAACGGGAAAAAGACCAACGGCCCATCATCCACATGTAGCGGAATATCGACCAGCGTGTGAAGCATCGCGGCCGTGCTAAACCAAAATAAAGCCCCCCCCCATTTCTTACCACGCCGCCACATGAGATAACCAAACAGCATCAAAAACGCCACCACAATCGGCCCATGAAGCACATTCTGCGCCGCAATCACCCATGGGTTTTCGAAAAACCACACATCAAACAGGCGTACAGTCCACGACACTTCTAGCAATTCCGGCGATGGCCCGCCCCCCCCATTCGGATCAAAATCAACATCCCGAAACACGCCCAGAATCAAATCTCGGGCGATACAGACGATCGCAATGATGGTCAGCAGTAAATCCGGCACAACCGAACCGAACAACAGCCAACCGGTACGCATCTCTGGCATCGCATCCGGATTCTTATCCATTATTTTTTCTACCGGCCGCTTCAACGCCGCCGTCACAATCAAATGAGAATATGTTTGCATAAGACCTTTCTATCTAATGTCTACCTATGTTATGGCACACACCATCACGTAACCAGACAACGTCAAAATCTAAAATCCAAAATCTAAAACCTAAAATCCTATATAATCGTTGTACATGACCACTCAATCAGCCCAAATCAGCGGTTCTGTCGAACGCATCACGTATTACAATCAGGAAAATGGCTATACGGTTTTACGCTTAAAACCGGATAGTCGCAATATGTTGCCCTATAAATATGCCAGCGGCCGTGATTCACTCATCACCGTTATCGGTAATTTACCCGAGCTCAATCCGGGCGAATGGCTGAAATTAACCGGCCGTTGGGAAAGCCACGCCAAACACGGCCGTCAGTTTCGGACCCAACATTGTGAACAATCACTCCCCGCCACGGCCGAAGGGGTCAAACGCTATCTCGGCTCAGGCCTGATTCGCGGCATCGGCAAAGGAATGGCGGAACGCATTGTCAATCATTTTGGCGAAGAAACACTACACGTCATCGACAACGAACCGGAACGATTGCACAATGTCATCGGCATCGGCCAAAAGCGTGTCACCCAAATTATTAAAGCATGGGATGAACAACGGGCGATTAAAGAGGTGATGATCTTTTTGCAATCATATGGAGTCACCACCGGATTAGCTACAAAGATTTATAAAAAATATGGGGATGAAGCGCTCGATATCGTCCGCGCCACACCGTACCAAATGGTGCAAGATATTCACGGGATCGGATTTAAAACGGCCGATCAGATCGCCCAAGCACTCGGCCTAGCCCCCGATGACCCCAGCAGAATCGAAGCGGGCATCGCCTATACGCTCAATAAAATGTCCCAAGAAGGGCATGTCTATGTCCCCCAAGATAAGCTAGAGCCATCGGCCGCGCAAATCTTGAATCTTGCCAAACATAAAATCCAAAATGTAATTGAATCACTCGAAAGCGATGACCTGATCAAACGGGAAACGATCACCTACCCCGCACCGGCAGAGGCAAAGGAATCAGGAATTAAAGAAGAAATGGCCGTCTATCTCACCCCGTTTTACTACTCTGAAATCGGCGTCACCAATCGGGTGCGCCGCCTAGTCGAGCACCCCACCAGCCGAGTCAGACGCGGCCACGCCAACACCTTGTCTCTGCGCCCCGCACAAAGCCTGCACCAGCTCAGCGACGAACAACGAATGGCGGTACAAACCGCCCTTCAAAACAAGGTCACCGTCCTTACCGGTGGCCCTGGAACCGGTAAAACAACAACGTTACGCGCCTTGCTCGACACACTCGACATGCAAGGCAACACCTATGTCCTCGCCTCCCCCACCGGCCGTGCCGCCAAACGGTTGGCTGAAGCGACCGGCCGTGAAGCGAAAACGATTCACCGCCTGCTCGAATTTAAACCGGCCCAAGGGTTTAGCCGAGGGGAAGACAACCCGATCAATGCCGATATGATCGTCATCGACGAAACATCGATGCTCGATCTGGTCTTAGCCAACAATCTGCTTAAGGCGATTTCCAGTGATAGCCATCTTTTACTCGTCGGGGATGTCGATCAGTTGCCCTCTGTCGGGGCGGGGGATGTCCTCAACGATTTAATCGCTTCTGAAGTCCCTGCCATTGTGCGCCTAACCAAGATTTTCCGCCAAGCGGCCGACTCGCTCATCATTCGCAACGCCCACCGGATCAACCAAGGGAATATGCCCCAAACGGTTGACAACGGCCGTGACTTTTTCATGTTTATCAAGGAAGAACCGGAAGAATTGGCCCAACTCATTGTCGATATCGTGCAGCGCCGCGTCCCTGGCAAATTCAATCTCGACCCGTTCGCCGACATCCAAGTACTCAGCCCGATGTACCAAAGCGCAATGGGGGTCGCCAATCTCAATTTATTACTTCAGGCAGGACTCAATCCGGGTGGTAAAAAAGCGGAGCGACGCCTCAACGGCCGTGTCTTTCGCGTCGGGGATAAAGTGATGCAAACGGTGAATAATTATGATAAAAATGTCTTCAATGGGGACATCGGCCGTGTCACATCGCTCGACCTCGTGCAACAAACCATGACCGTCAATATGGACGGCCTGCCTGTCGTCTATGACTTTCTCGAAACCGATGAATTGGTCCACGCTTATGCGATCAGTGTCCACAAAAGCCAAGGCTCAGAATATCCCTGCGTGGTTATTCCGGTCGCGACTCAACACTATATGATGCTACAGCGAAACCTGCTTTACACCGCCGTGACCCGAGCCAAAAAGCTCGTCATTCTAGCCGGAACCCGTCGTGCCATCGGCATCGCGGTCCGCAATAACAAAGTCGCTCAGCGACACACCGCCCTCGACTGGCGTTTACAAAATCACAGATAATCACGCTCTATGAAAACCACATATCGCCCACTTATTTTGTTCACCGTTTGCCTGCTATTGCTCATTCTCCCCACAACCACAGCCGCTCAAGAAGATGATCAAGAATATCCTTGGGTTCCTCCCGAGTTCCCGACCAATGTCTACTTCGACATGATCATCATCGACCTTCCAACCATCGATGCGCGTGCCGAAACATATACCCTCGAAGGGGATATGACCCTCGAGTGGATCGACGAGCGTTTGGCCTTTGACCCGAAAGAGTTTGGCTCCAATGTCCAGATCTATCATGGTTCACAAGCAACCGACAAAATAACAAATGAAATTTGGAGCCCTGTGATTGAATTTGAAAATATTCGTGGCCCACGCAAAGTCGTCAATCGCTCATTGGTGATTGATCAAGATGGGGTGGTCGTCTATGAAGAGCATTTTGTCGCCACCTTGGCCGCCAATCTTGATTTACATGATTTCCCATTCGATAAACAAAGCCTAAAAATGATTTTTACTTCTTTCCTTTACCCTGCAGAAGAAATGGTTTTCTCTCCAGAATCTATTATCGAATTTCGCCCCGGATTCGCGCTAAATGAGTGGGTGGTTGCCGGCGAACCCCAAGTCAAGATTTCGGAACAAGGTGTCTTTGGTATATCTTTGGAGGGGCAATCACCAGGTGCCCCCTTCTCACACGGCGAATTTATCATTAACTTGGAACGTGAGCCGGGGTTTTACATCTGGAAATTACTCATTCCGATTTTGATTATTACCTCGATCTCATGGGTCGGCTTTTGGCGCAAACCGACCGAAGGCGGCCGTCTAGCCATGACCTTTTCTTGTATGTTGACAGTCATCGCCTATAACTTTGTCATCGGCAACAGCCTCCCCCGCATACCCTATCTCACCCGGCTTGACCGCGTCTTTATCTTAACTTATGCGTTTATCGCACTCGCTATTTTTCAAGGCACCATCGTCTCTTATCTAGTCAACAACGAGCGCGATAGGCGTGTCCCAGCGATCGATCGTTTCTCGCGTATCGCTTTTCCGGCCGTTTATCTAGCGATCTACGCCTCCCTTTTGCTCATCTAGAATTTTACAAAAAGATAGGGGTAGGGATAGAGAAGCAATTTCTATCCCTATCTTTCGTCTCTATCCCTTTACTTTTAATAAAGCCCAGCAAGCTCCCCCAACCATCTAATCAATCACCTTCACCAAGTGATATTTCCGCTTTCCTTTACGAAGAACAAAGTATTGTCCTTCAATCGCTTGGCTAATACTCACGGTCACATCCGCACTATCGATCCGGCCGTTGTTCAGATACATCCCACCACCCTTAATCGAGCGACGTGCATCCCCTTTGCCTGAAGCCAAATCGGTCTGCGCCAACATATCAACGACAGACAGTTCACCTTCAAATTGACTTTTCGGAATTTCAGTTGAGTCAACATTGGCAAAAATATCAGCGATATCGGCCGCGTCTAACCCATCGAGCGCGCCACCAAAGAGTACGGCCGTCGCTTGTTCCGCTTTGGCCAACGCACTATCCCCATGAATCATCCGCGTGACCAACTGGGCCAGCGTCCGATGTGCTTCTCGCCTATGGGGTGCTTCCGCATGTTTCGCTTCTAAATCAGCCACTTCTTCTTGGGTCAACCAAGTAAACTTTTTCAAATGGCCAATCACGTCTCGGTCGTCCGCATTCATCCAGAACTGGTAGAAGCGGTAAGGGGAGGTTTTGTTCGGATCAAGCCACACAGAACCGGACGCGGTCTTACCAAATTTTGAGCCGTCCGCTTTGGTCACCAGCGGGTAAACCAAGCCATGTGCCTTACCACCTTCACGCCGAATCAGATCAGTACCGGCCGTGATATTCCCCCACTGGTCACTACCACCCGCCTGTAAAACACAGCCGTAGTTTTTGTACAAATGCAGAAAATCGTATGACTGAAGCAACATGTAGCTAAACTCAGTAAATGAAATTCCATGTTCCAAGCGAGATTTAACAGAATCCTTGGTCAACATCGTGTTGACGCTAAACTGCTTGCCTACGTCGCGCAAAAAGTCGATTAAATTCAGCTTTCCTAACCAATCTCCATTGTTTACCAACTGAGCCGGATTGGTCGCCACATCGAAATCAAGCAAAAACGCCAGCTGCTTTTTAATGCATTCGAGATTATGATGTAGCTGATCGGTCGATAACAAATTCCGTTCCGAACTCCGGCCGCTGGGGTCCCCGATCATCCCGGTCCCACCACCCGCCAACGCGATCGGTGTGTGTCCGTACTGCTGGAAGCGGGCCAACGTCAACATCGGCACCAAGCTACCGACATGGAGTGAATCGGCCGTTGGATCAAACCCGATATACACATTAATTTTTTCTTTCGCCAATAAATCTGGCACATGTTCAGTATGGTCGTATACCAAACCGCGCCACTGAAAATCTGTAAAAATATTGTCGCTCATTGTCTAAACCTTTCTAATTCTCTGAATTTTATGCAAAAAAAAACGCGGCCGAAGCCGCGTTTGGTATTTCTTTGAGGTTGTCAAGCACTAATAACCTGCCAGACCTCCAATACTTTGGCGGCGCAATTTGGACAGGAAATAATAATAGTTAAAGTGAAAGGGTTGTGCTTTCTTAAACATAATGCTGGCAATATAGCAGGTTGCCCGACACACGTCAACCTCGAAACAAATAGCTTTTGCAAGGGTGCACGAACAACCTGTCAGAAAAGTTAACATAACTAAAATTCTGAACAAGCATATGCTTTGTTATCCGGTTTGCCCCGATTTTCGTGCCTCCGGCACGAAAATCGGGGCATTTAAAAGGGGGTTTTGCTGCGGCAAAACCCTTGGAGGGCAAAAAAATTTTGATGACAACTTGTTCGTGCCCCCCTTTTGCTAAACATTCTTGACAATCTCCATTTTCGTTATATAGTTTTTGGCAACAATTAAATAAGCCAACCACTTTTATCCAGAGAGGTGGAGGGAAACGGCCCTTTGAAACCTCAGCAACCGCCAAAAAAAGATTTTTGGAAATGGTGCTAATTCCGTCTCCGGTGTTGACAAGTCAATAGTGGGACAGATGAAATACGGCAGGCAAGTGATAAGATGCATTGTGACGACAAGGCATCATTATAGACTTCGACAACCCTCTGGTAATTGTGCTAGAGGGTTTTTTGTTGTTTAGGCTCCAGATCATGGTACGGGCAAGCGCACCCAACACGGCCGAAAACAACAAAACCGAATTTTGAATCAAAAGAGGTTGGCCCCTAACAGGTTTATTTTTTAGGAGAGATTCAATGAACATCAATGAAATTAATCGGAAACTCGGGTTTAGCACCCGTCAACTCCACGCAGGACATACCCCAGATAGTGAAACCGGCAGCCGCGCAGTGCCGCTCTATCAAACAACAAGCTTCCAATTCCAAGATACGGAACATGCGGCCAATCTGTTCGCCCTACAAGAGTTCGGCAATATCTATACCCGCATCATGAACCCAACGACCGATGTGCTTGAACAGCGCGTCGCCTCGCTAGAAGGTGGGGTTGCGGCCGTGGCCGCCAGCAGTGGGCACGGTGGCCAGACCATGGCGATCTTATCCCTCTGCCAACAAGGGGATCATATCGTGGCCAGTAGCCGTTTATACGGTGGAACTTATAATCAATTCAATTACACCTTTCCCCGCTTGGGCATCGAAGTTACCTTTGTGAACCCACGCGACATCGAAGGATTTGAAAAAGCGATCCAGCCCAATACGAAAATCATCTATGGGGAAACGTTAGGGAATCCAGACATCACCGTTTTCCCATTTGAAGAAGTCAGCGCGATCGCGAAAAAACACAACATCCCGCTGATGATCGACAACACCTTCGCCACCCCATATCTATGCCGTCCGCTTGAACATGGGGCCAATATCGTGTTGCACAGTACCACCAAGTTTATCGGCGGTCATGGCACAACAATCGGTGGGATCATCGTTGATGGTGGTAATTTCGACTGGTCGAGCGGCCGTTTTGCGAACTTCACCGAACCAGATCCGTCTTATGGAGGCTTGCGTTACGCAGACCTAGGTGCCCCCGCCTTCGCGCTAAAAGTTCGTGTCCAAACTTTGCGCGACATCGGAGCTTGCCAAGCTCCATTCAACGCATGGACCACGATTCAAGGGCTTGAAACTCTCAGTTTGCGCATGGACCGTCACGTCAGCAATGCACAAAAAGTAGCCGAATTCCTAGAAGCACATAACCTTGTTTCTTGGGTTTCTTATCCCGGTTTGAGCAGTCACGATGATCATGCGGCCGCGCAGAAATATTTGCCAAAAGGGCCCGGAGCGATTATGGGCTTTGGCGTGAAAGGGGGCCGTGATGCGGGCGAGGAATTTATCAACGCCTTGCAACTATTCAGCCATGTGGCCAATGTAGGCGATGCGAAAAGCTTGGCGATTCACCCAGCCAGCACCACCCACAGCCAGCTCAGTGATGACGAACTGAAAACGGCCGGTGTCTCGGCCGACTTCATCCGCCTCAGCATCGGTATCGAAGATATCGAAGATATTTTGTGGGACTTAGATCAAGCTCTGCAAGCAAGCGCATAATTTTTACTGATACTGCCGAATTGGGTAGGATAAGCGTAAATCGTTCAAAAACAGTCGATTTACAAGGCTGTCATCCCCGCGTAGGCGGGGATCCACCACTCAAATAGAGTTGGATTCCCACCTTCGTGGGAATGACAATCTTTACCCACCAAATCCGACAGGACTAGAATTTTTAGAGTGGCGAGTAACGAGTAACGAATAGCGCAATAACAGCATTCAGAACTCGTCGCTCCACACTCGTCACTCGTCATTTCTTTTATGTTTCCTAAAAACTCTGTGGGCCTTGTGTCCATGAACACGTTTACATTTGCTCAAGACGAGCCATTCTCGCTAGAGAGCGGCGCAACAATAAGTCCGGTAACTCTTACGTATGAAACTTATGGACAGCTCAACTCGGACAAGAGCAATGCGATCCTGATTTGTCACGCCTTAACCGGTAGTGCCCATGCAGCCGGGTATCACAGTGAAGAAGATGACAAACCGGGCTGGTGGGATGAATGTATCGGCCCCAATAAGGCGTTTGATACCAATCGCTTCTTCATCATTTGTAGCAATGTGCTCGGCGGTTGTTATGGCTCTAGTGGCCCAACCGAAATCGATCCCGCGACCCAACAACCCTACGGCCTTAATTTTCCGGTCGTGACAATTGGTGACATGGTCAACTGTCAAGTTCAGTTAATCGACCATTTAGGGATCGAGAGATTGCTCTGTGTCGCAGGCGGATCAATGGGTGGTATGCAGGTCTTGGCATGGGCCGCACATCACGCAAATCGAACCCATGCCGCCATTCCGATCGCCACCACAGCCCATCACAGCCCGATGCAAATCGCATTTAGCGAAGTCGGCCGTCAAGCGATTTATGCCGACCCACGCTGGCAACAAGGGGATTATCATACATCGGCCGAAAAGCCGGATGCCGGTTTAGCAGTGGCCCGTATGGTGGGCCATATCACCTATTTAAGCGAAGAATCGATGGATCAAAAATTCGGCCGTCGCTTACGTGGCCGTGAAAAATATGGCTATGAATTCAAAACTGAATTCGAAGTCGAAAGCTACCTCAAATACAACGGTAGCAAATTTACCCAACGCTTCGATGCCAATAGCTACCTCTATATCACCAAAGCGATGGATTATTTCGATCTAGCACAGCCTTCCGGCTCGCTAGCCGCCAGTTTGCTACCGGCCGAGCATATCAAATACCTTGTTATCAGTTTCACCAGTGATTGGCTCTACCCCAGCTATCACAGCAAAGAACTCGTCCGTGCCCTACATGCGGTCGGTGCCGATGTTTCTTATCTAGACATCGAAAGCTCTTGGGGCCATGATGCCTTTCTGTTAGAAGTCGATACGATGACCTCTTTGCTCCAAAGCTTTATGGAACGGCTTGTCCGTGAACACAGTATCGATATTTCACCCGACAACCCACAAAAAAGCCAAGACAACAACGCCTTCTAATCAATCTAATCTCTGTAGAGCACAAAATAGTAGCATATCCTAGAAAAGGCTGAACAGCCTCTCTACTCTTTTCTCTCTACTCTCTACTCTCTACTATGTTACGATCCGACTTAAAAGTAATCGCCGAATTGATCCCCCAACAAGCCAAAGTATTAGACTTGGGATGTGATGATGGTGCGCTGCTCGACTACCTAATCCGCGAAAAACAGGTTCGCGGCAGTGGCATCGAGCTAAGTGAAGCAGGGGTCATGACCTGCGTAAAGCGGGGGCTCAGCGTACGCCAAGGAAAAATCGAAGAGGGGTTAGCCGATTACCCAGATCAAAGCCTCAACACGGTCATCTTGAGTCAAACCTTGCCTTTTCTGAGCAACCCGTCCGAGATCTTGCGTGAAATGCTCCGTGTGGGCGAACACGCCATTGTTAGCTTCCCCAACTGGGGGTATTGGCGCTGTCGCCTAGAATACCTATTTAACGGCCGTATACCCCAATCTCCTGAATTTCTTCAGGAATGGTATGGCACAAAACGCTGGCAGATATTCACCCTCGCCGATTTCGAAGATTTATGTCACTGGCAAGAAATCGAGCTGGTAGAACGGGTCTTCTTAAATGGAAATTGGCGGGTTGAAAAGCGCGAAAATTTAATGGCACGCACAGCCGTTTATCTCTTACGCCACACCACAAAGGCTCGCGTGAAAGTTTTATAGCCCCCATAAGTCCCATTTGACTTACCTATACTATACATATCCATATAATACGCTCGATCTTTCATCAAGATTTACGTATATCCTAAAGCAAGCCGTTTCAGCTTAGGTATAAATTCCCTCATTACAATCCTCCTTGCTTTTAGAGGCCACCCACAACTACACCAAGTAAACTTTTTCAACCTCTTAGTTTGCATCAGCAAGGAGTAGTATCGTTATATCACGCAAACACCTCTTCAATTTCAAAACCATTCTCTTATCGGGAAGCCTATTATTGCTCCTCTTGAGCCAAGTGGCGACAGCGGAACCACCCACATCTCACAACGACCAGTCCCCCAGCTGGCTCGCTTATACCAACATCTTTAGAGAAGACGCTGGATTGCCTCGTGTGGTCGAAAACGGCCGCTTATCAATGGGCGGTCGCCTGCATAGCATCTATCTCGTCAAAGAAGACGAAAGAAATCATACAGAAAACCAAGACAGTCCCTTTTACTCGCGTCAAGGACATACGGCGGCCATCAATGGCAATATCTATATCGATACGTGGTGGCAGGTTTCTAACAAAACGGCCGTTGATTTTTGGATTTCAGCCCCCTTCCACGCAATCCCTATGCTCAACCCCAGATTACATGAGATCGGATTCGGGGACTATTATGAACGTACCGGAGACTTTTTCTATGGGGCCACCATGGATGTCCGCTCGGGTAAAGGGGATATGCCCGAAAATACCCAATTCCCCATTACATTTCCTGGCGATGGCGGTCAAACATGGGTCACAACCCATTTTCTTGAAGAATATCCGTCCCCTATCATAACTTGTGGTGGCTATGAATTACCGGTCGGTGCGCCGGTCATGGCTCAGCTGGGTGATGGCTCAAACCGGCCGTTAATCACCGCCTATTCGTTAATACACAATGACAAAGAACTCGAAATCTGTGTCTTTAACGAGCTAACCTATGGGCATCCTAAAGCGCACGCAGAAGCGAAAGGGGTCAACATTCTCGACATCCAAGATGCGGTTATTATTATGCCTAAATCCCCTTTAGAAATAGGGGAATATACAGCCTCTGTCTCTTACATTTTCTTGGATAACAATGACGAAGCGATCTCCGATGAAATGACCCATACATGGTCGTTTGAAGTGGTGGCCGATCCATATAAATAGAAGATACCCCCTTCACAATCACAATGGTCATATCGGCCATTGTGATTTATATACCTGTAGCGAAAACAAACAAACTATGTGAGCAATCTAGATCACATCAGATTTTGGCATCACATCACCTTGATTTACTAGCCCAAAAGTCACCTTTTTCACGCTTTGTTTTCGTTTGACAGCCCTATTTCCTTATGATATTATCCACGCGATCATATAGGCGAAGATAGCGTTAATATTATCCCCTAAAAAGTAGTCAGTGGGCACTGAAATAAGATGGCTTACTGTAAACAAATAAGTATTGACAAGGAGTATTCTGGATGAGATCACGCACAGAGATGATGGTGGATCGTTTGCGGGACTTGCAAGCTGGTACACCAGATATTGAAGCGTCTGCTGTTGTCAGCGTGGACGGCCTTATTATGGCCTCATCATTGCCTGCAGGAGTCGATGAAGACCGTATTTCCGCTATGTCGGCAGCCATGTTATCACTTGGTGACCGAATTGCGGCTGAATTGAATCGTGGGGCATTGGATCGTGTTTACATCAGCGGTACAGACGGAATTATCGTCTTGATGGCTGTTGGTGAAGACGCTGTATTGACTGTATTGGCGCGTAGTAATGCCAAACTTGGTTTAATCTTCCTTGATATGAAGCGCGCGACCAATGATTTAACTCGGTTGTTGTAGAAAACCTATCGGAAGTTAAAAAATAGTCTCTACCAGAACCCAATAACCTAACAAACCGTGGGGCATATCAGAAATTGATATGCCCTTCTTCTGTTTTAGAGAGTCGTAAAAAAATATTTGGGCAACAGCCCTCGTTAACAAGAGAAGGAGTGTTTGTCATCAAACCTTGGTGACAAACACTCCTTCTCTATTTTTATGCATAGGAGAGAAATGATGACGAAATATATCTTTTTTACTGGAGGGGTTGTCAGCTCAGTCGGCAAAGGGGTAACAGCTGCCGCACTCGGCCGTCTACTAAAAGAACGTGGCATTTCAGTGGGCGTACAAAAGCTTGATCCTTACATCAATGTGGATCCGGGAACCATGTCCCCCTACCAACATGGGGAAGTGTTTGTCACCGAAGACGGTGCCGAAACAGATCTAGACTTAGGTCATTACGAACGGTTTATCGATATTAATCTCAGCCAAGTCTCAAATGTCACCACCGGCCGTGTCTATTCAGAAGTCATTAACCGGGAACGACGTGGTGATTATCTTGGCGGCACCATTCAGGTCATTCCCCACATTACCAATGAAATTAAACGTCGAATTCAATTGGTCGCTCGCGATACCAAAGCCGATGTTGTCTTGGTTGAAGTTGGGGGCACGGTGGGTGATATCGAAAGTCTGCCATTTTTGGAATCTCTACGCCAAATGCGTTCCGATATCGGCCGTGAAAACACCTTCTATGTCCACGTCACCTATTTGCCTTACATTGGAGCCAGTGGTGAACTCAAAACAAAACCGACCCAACATAGCGTTCGAGAACTACGCGGCATCGGTATTCAACCAGATGCGATTATCGCGCGAGCTGACCACGAAGTTTCTGAAGAAATCGTGCGAAAAATCGCCCTTTTCTGTGATGTCTCTCCACGTGCGGTTATCCCAGCGGTCACCAGCGATATTCTATATGCTGTCCCACTCATGCTAGAAGAAAACGGCTTTGCCGATTTAATCGTAGAGCGGCTAGGTTTACAAGCGAAACAACATGATCTAAGCAAATGGGAAAAGATGATTTCAGAAATCGCGCGACCCAAGCCACTGATCCGTGTGGGCATTGTCGGGAAATATGTCGAACTCCATGATGCCTATCTCAGTGTGCGTGAAGCGTTGTACCATGCGGCAATCAACAATGACCGCAGTTTAGAAATCGAATGGATTCATTCCGGCGATTTAGAGAAAAACAAAGGCTGGCATCAATTTGAAGGCCTCGATGGCGTTGTTATCCCTGGTGGGTTCGGCCATCGTGGTATCGAAGGAAAGATCTTAGCAGCGCGCTGGGCACGTACCAATAATGTTCCATATCTCGGACTCTGCTTGGGCATGCAAGTGATGTGTATCGAATTTGCCCGCTCCGTATTAAGTTGCGATGATGCCAACAGTACCGAGTTTGAGGAGCAAACACCCCACCCGATTATCAGCCTGATGCCAGATCAAAATCTAGCTGATTTAGGTGGCACCATGCGCCTTGGCTCATATCCATGCGAACTTTTAGAGGGTTCTAAAGCGGCCGCTGCTTATCAAGCGAAACAAATTTCAGAACGGCATCGCCATCGTTGGGAATTCAATAATGGATATCGTCAAAAGCTACAAGATGCGGGATTGCTCTTTAGTGGCGTGTCACCAGATGGTCGTCTCGTCGAAATCGCAGAGCTAGCAGACCATCCGTTTATGGTTGGTAGCCAATTCCATCCGGAATTCAAGAGCCGTCCAACACGGCCGCACCCCCTCTTCGATTCATTTATGGTGGCTTCAGTAGAACACCAAAACGGCCGTGATGTATCATAAACTACATCACTAATGCCAGAGTTGGCCTACACTACGGTTATACTAAGGGGAAAATAACCGTTTTTGGATATTCAACCATCATTGTTATCTATTTTTGCGATCATTCATCCTAACACAAACAAACACGGCGGTTCTTCCCATTTACAGACAAAATTCCATATAGACATCGGTTTCTTCTAATTCTAACAACCACACATCGTATGCTAGATGAACATTGGTCCTGTGAATAACCGGTGAAGCACTGACTATGTTATAATGTCAGCGTTTTGTATTTCCTGATTTATATATAAAGTGGAATAATTTTATGCTGTCACCGAAACGCCAGAATAAGCAAAGCGGACAATCACTTGTCGAATTTGCAATTGTTAGTATCGTCTTACTCCTAATTATCTTTTTAATTGTTGAAGTTTCTCGAGTCATGTGGGCTTGGGTCACTGTGCAAAATGCGGCCCGTGAGGGGGCGCGCTATGCGGTAACAGGGACATTTGATGCCTCTTGTTTAAGTGATACACCAGCATGTGAAGACCCCCGTTTAGAATCCATCATAAATGTTGTCGAAACAAACTTAGCAGGACTGAGTCTCAATGAGGATGAAGAGGCCGCTTATGAAGACGATTTCGCCTATTTTATTGAGGTTTACGGGGTCGACGGCACGGGGGTACTCCGTGAGAATTTTGCCGGTGTTGCCGAGCAACCAATGGCGGTCCGAGTAATTTACAATGTGCCCATTATCGTTCCGATTTTAGGCGGCATTGTGGAAAATATACCGGTTATGGGGCAAGTAGTAGAATACAATGAGCGATTTAGTTCATTTGGAGGGACCGAATCTCCTTCAAGCCTAGCACCAGCTTTGCCATCCATACCAACAGCAGGTCCAACCCCAACACCCACACCCACACCCATTCCTACAGACACACCGATCCCTACAGCAACTTCAGTAGACGATGTTTCTCCTACCCCGAGCAATACACCAACAATTACCCCTTCTCCCACACCGATCCGCTGTGACGTTCAATTTCTTCTCATTAACGGAAACAACTACAGAGATGGAAATAACATCGTGCAGATAAGTGGTGGCTTAAATACAAGTGTAACTTTGTATGATATTAGTGTCGGTACAGTCGAAGTTGGCACTGGAGAAATTACCGCTGAAGGGACAGATACTCCGTGTCAGGGCTTCTATCGATTTACCCTGAGTTCACCATTGGTTGGAAATCATGTCTATCTAGTCGAAAGCTCTGATGGCTCATTCGCAACTATGATTCCAGACCCTGCCATTACGATTCCACCGAACACCCCAACCCAAACACTTGCACCAACAGACACGCCAACACCAACGCCCCCCAATACGCCAACACATACACCAACGGCAACACCGCCAAATCCGTTCTTGCTCATTTCGCCAAGTTGTCTATCTGGCCCCTCAGTCGAATTTACAGTTCGTGGCTTCAATTGGGATGATAGCGAGACCGTCATCATCAACTATGGATCAAATGGCGGGTTTGTTAATATTCCTGCGGGTCATGGTGGCGCTTTTATTCAAAACATTCGCGAAACAGGGGTAAGTAATGCCGATTACACGATCCGTGTAGAGTCAGGCAGTGGTGCAAACCTGTTTGTCACCACCCAGACATTGTCCATGCCCTGCCCTAATGTAACAGCAACGCCAACAGCGGTCGTCACTCCCACGCCACAACCAGCTGATCTAATCGTTGCCGGAGCCCCAATTCTGCAAACGAATCCTCCTATTGTAGCTTATGAACCGGTCTCATTTACGGTTGTCATTAGCAATATCGGCGACCTCGATGTATCTAGCCAATTCTTTATCGACCTCTATTTAGCACCACCTGAGTCAGCGGTGCAACCGGAAGGCATTGATGTGGCGTTTAGTAATGCTTACCAAGCAAGAAGCCAATTAGTCGCCGGAGAATCGCAAACAATCACCATTAATGCCCCATTTGGCTTTAGCAATCCAGATACGATCGATCCAGAAAATGTCTATTCGATGGTCGATTCCATAAAGCAGATTGAGGAACAAATCGAAACAAACAATGTATCGACCAACACTCAGGTCTTGGTAACACCGGCCTCAACACCTACACCTTCCCCAACGCCGGACGGATCAGGAACAGATATTATTGCGGGTTTAAGTCAAATTTTGCTCTCAACGTGGGTCCCCCAACCTCGAGCCTTGGTATTCTTAGCCGAAGACAATGGGACGACACAGACCTTGCTCCAAGTCACCTCATCAGAGCTCATCAATGGCGCATACAGCTTTAATGGGGTCTCTCCGAGAAATGGATTTACATATCAAGTGACCGCATGTTTAGAGGTTGATGGGCAGATGTATGTGGGAACCAGATCCTCTATCAATCCGCCAAACTTCTTCGCCAATCTATATATGCTCCCATCCGCCACTGGCTGCCCTTACTTGTAGTAAAGTAGCAAGCAATGATCAAGTAAAAAAAATGGTGGTTACGCCATCTTTTTAATCGCAAAACCCGATTATCTAAATGTATATTTATTTAATCGTCAGTTTTATTTCCTTTTATGCCAAAGATAAATGTTATGCCAACTATTCGCTTCCGTATCGCATTTCTATCCATTATTACCTGTCTAGCCCTAGGAGCTTCGTGGCAGTTGTCACAAGCGCAAGAAGATCTATCGACAGAGCCGGACACCACGGCCGTAACGGCATGGTCACCTCCCGGCACAGCCATCACAACCAGCGCACTTAATGCTGACGCACCACGCGTGAGCACTTCCCCCACAAGCAATGAAATCATCATCGTTTTTAACGGATGGACAAGCGATGAATCAATTCGTGACCCTTATTTTGTCCGCTCAACAGATAACGGTGCGACCTGGTCCTCAGCAGCAACAATCGCGACCAATAATAGTACGCGTGCTACAACCCATGTCACTCACGATACGGCGGGGAATGCCCATGCAGTTTGGATCGATTACAACACGGGAACGCTTCAATATACCGTAGAATATGGCTACAAAACAAGCAATGGCACATCTTGGACAACAAAAAATCTTATCGCCTCAACGTTTGGGACCGGTATAACCAATGCGGTCATCGCCGCCCGAGATAGCTCAACAATCGACATTGTCTTTGAAGGGGCTATCAGTGGAGGTGATCCAAACCCAACTCTATGGCATATTCGATCAACCAATGGTGGCACGAGTTGGGGAGCGGCCACACGTATCAATGGGTCAAGTAGCAACCCATCCACGCACCCCTCACTGACATATGATTCGGCCGGCCGTCTCCATGTCGCATGGGAACAACAAACTCCAACGCTAGGATCTGATATTTACTATTCCCGATATGACAGCAATAGTTGGTCTGGGGCCCTCATCTTAAGTGGGTCACCGGTCGTCAACAATGATGCCCGTAAACCATCAATAGAGTTCGGCAACAATAGTATCTATGTTGCCTATTCTCACGGCCGGAGTACCAACACAGATCGGCTTCAAACAGTCTATGGCGTAATCTGTTCACAGACCAGCAACACCTGTGAAAACGCCGATCATTGGTCGGATTTAGCAAATTTCTCTTCACAAGCGGTTGAAGTTAACGAAGACAATCCATTCTATGTTATTCCCGAGCTTGCGTTTGACACAGCCTCATCAGAAATGCAGTTATTCCTGCATGGTGCAGCACCCGGCAGTGCCAGTGGCAATGAGTTGTTGTGGAAAAATGACACATGTAATAACTGGACCGCGATGGATTCAATTACCACAAGCTCGGCGAAAAGTATTAGTCCAAGAGTAGATATCGAAAGTGGCTTAATGCATTTGGTTTATGAAAATGTAGGCAATGAACAAATCTACTATATGCAAGATCAATTCGATAATTGCCAATCACAAGCCGGTCTAATCCACTATTTGGCATTTTTCACCAAATAACTTCTAAAACTATGAGTCGTTTAGAGAAAATCTACGGCGTCGGATTGGCGCTCATTATCATCACCGGTCTCGCAATCGGATTATGGGTTTGGCAACAACGTCAACTTCAAGCACGGCTAGATGTTTTGGGCCGGATCAGTGAATCAGAATCATTCGATAGTCGCACCAAAAGCCATCTCGGGCTCAGTGTAAAGGCGTTTGGGCAAGCTCACGCTATTGCGGTTGCCACCTGGCAAGATGATGCGCTACTCGTATCAGGGCTCAATTCTTGGGTCAATATTATCCACCCAAGCGACTTAGAAACGATGCCAGATGATGGTTGGCAATACACATTCTATTCACCAGAAACCCAAACGGCCGCTTCGTTTACGGTCAGCGATGATGAACAAGTCTCCCGTGGCCAGCCATTTCCAGCAGATCGCCCTCTTAATCCACGCCCAGCAAACGAATGGCGTATCAACGACGCCCAAGCGATGCGTATTTTCCTCGAAAATGGAGGAGAAGATTTTTTTAATAGCGAAGAAACGATCTATATGACCATGCAGTTATCTACTGTAGCTGAAGAAAATCGTGTTGAGTGGTTAATCGCGGCCGTGGCGGAAGAAACAGGCCACTCGATTACCATTTGGATTGATGCCGGTTCAGGAGACATTATTGATACCCTATTGGTTCAATAGTCCTCAAATATAGGAAATAGTGAAACTATGTTTAGAAGAAACAGTCACCACAAACAGAAGGGACAAAGCCTAACCGAAGTCGCCCTATTTCTCCCTCTCTTCCTCGTCCTGATTGCGGGTTTAACGGAAATCGGACAATTTGTCTTGACTGCGAACCGTGTGAGTAGCGCTTCTCGCTCCAGCACACGTTTTGCAGCAAATGGTGGTGAAGATCAAGGGATTCGTGATGTGGCCTTAAATTCCGTGACGCAAACACTCCCACTCGACGCTGACCGTTGGGATATTTGGGCCATCCGTGGAACCATAAATGACACGGGTACAGGCTTTGACGATTGGTACTTTGAAGAGGTCTATGGTGTCGGTAATACGCGAACCTATACCGAGATAGTCAATAATGAAAACGGGTTACAGGAACAAGTTCTAAGAGAACTGAAACGTGGAACAGATGGGGTCCAGAGGCAAATTAATGCGGCCGGTGTGCAATTTGCTGGTTCGTTTGTCTCATATGATGCTGAATCGATTTTAGGATTTGATACCTTTGTTGGAGAGTTTTTTACAGTAACAGACTTTAATGTCATGCGCGCCTTTCCCTCAACATCCACGACCGCAGGTTGTAATGCATTCCCAATCGCCATGCACCCTGATATACGTAGTGTTTCTGATCCTGACGATGCAACCGTTTCTGCAAATGACTTCCCCGCAAGTAATCTATTCAGCTACCCCCCGTCCCCACCATCTTATTCCGACTTCCCTTCACATACAGATAATGTCGTCTTTGATGAAGCATCGGAAGGAGATTTGTTTTATATCAAAGAAGGGGAGGGGGCAGGCTCCTTCGGTTGGATAGTTTGGAACGAATATGGAAGCTCAGATGCAAATCGATTAGCCGAGGCACTCACATGGCCCGGCAACAGTCAAAACTATCGTGATACACAAAATTCAAATAGTGGTTGGACGGAACAATTAGAAGAAACCTATGGAACAGATAGACCAGTAGTCGGTTTTATCAACCGTGGAACAGGGAGCAGTATCGATGATACTGATTTATCACAGGGATCTATACTCGGGGTGACAACAGGCTCTGTGAATAGCAATGCTGTCAGAGAGGCGATCAATACCCATATAGACCGTGAGCGTTTATTACGTGTTATTATCTACGATCCAGATTCAACCACAGGAAGCGGAGATAATACTGAATATGAAGTTGAAAGGTTCGCACTGTTCCGTTTGATCGGTTACAGTCTGTCAGGGGGAAATGATTCTTGGATTTTAGCTGAATTTGTTCGTCTAGATGACAGTTGCGGTCAAACAGGATAAGCCGATCGACCAAAAGGGTAGATAGTATAGTAATGGAAAAAATCAAAAAAATTCTAGCGGGTACAGCCGAAAGCGAAAAAGGGCAAAGCATTGTCATTATCGCCGGAGCGATGTTGGTGCTACTGGGCATGATCGGTCTGGTCATCGACTTAGGCGTTGTCTATGTGCGAGATGCGCAACTTCGCGCGGCCGTTGACGCGGCCGCGTTAGCGGCCGTAACTGAGCTCAGTCTAGGTGATATAGATGATGCGAATCAAAAAGCGGTACAGTTTATGTTCGTTAATGGACTGCCCACCGATTCTGTTCTCAACATTGATAGCCAAGTAGGCAGCACAGAGCTAGGTGCTGTTCAATATACAGTTACGGCCACATGGACCGTAGATCTCTACTTTATGACGCTATTTGCGTTTGAAACGGTTGATTTAGAAAAAACAGCCACGGCCGCATACTTCCCTTTAACCGACATCTATGCAAGCACCCGTGTTTCAGATGGGGCACTCTCCATGACAACCCAAGCGATCTTCGGACCAGAAATCTGCACTCGCTATGGCGACCCATACTCCCCACTCAACAGTACAGAAGCACCTGGAATCTATACATATCGCTATCGAATCTATATTCCCCCCGATTATGAAGATACTTTTGAGCCCGATGAATCACCAATCGTTCGAGTCGAGCTCTTCGACCCTGACTCAATCAATAACCCTCGAAATACTCATATTATGAATTACAGCGAATTCTGGCGTGCAGTCACAGGATCAAGCGAGACATCGCGGAGTATTGAATGTGGTCCGACTTCAACTGGTGCCGATGGAGGCAATGCGACAGACCGTGACACCTGTATTATCCCTACCTGTGAGTGGGATGGGGCAACCAGCACAATCTATAGTAACGCTTGTACCGGTATTCCAAATGATAGTGACCTAAATTCAGTCAACCCGTTTTGGTATATACGAGTTGATGAAAATCGAGGATCAGGTACATCAGGGGTTTGTGGCTTCCCAAACAACTATACGCCAGCCTTTAATACCGCTACCATTTACACGCTATATTATTTCCGCGAACTGCCAGATGGTTCGCTCATTCGCACCGAACTCGCATCCTACACCGGCCAAACCGATGTGACTGGGGTCGACTTTGATTCATTTAGTCATAATACCGACATTCAGTGGGTTTCACCAGGTGCATTAAACAATACAGTAACTGCAGATTCATCTGCTCCCGGATCAGGCATTTTTATAAATGATGCGGGACTACAGGTAGGGTTCGTTCCGGCAGATTGTAATAGCCCAAATGGTGGAACCAACAGTAGTGATGATACACGCTGCCCAGGTGAATCGGTGCCCGGAGAAGGGAATGGTTTTGAAGTAAATATAGCCACAGATGCCCCAGGTATCGCCCAAGACGATTTATCAATTGGTGGCGCACGTTACCTCTACTTAGATGTACAAGCTGTCGCGGGAGCCTCTGAAAATGGGTTTGAGATTTATGCGGGACCACCTGATGATCTGCTTCCAAATGGCGACGAATTGTATCCAGACGCAAATCGGCGCAATGTGGCAATCGCCGATGGGCGTGTCAATGGAGATTACATTCGATCATCTGAAGGGGTCACCGTTTTTGCGATGGGGGTATTGCCCAACAATAGTGTCACCACTTTTCAAACAGACTTGCCTCTTATTTACGTCCCCCCAACCTATGCAGGACGGCAAATTAATGTGGCCATCTTTGACCTCGATCAAAACTCATCAACACCCATTACATTTTATTTCGACACCATATCACGCCAAGATTGGGAATTTAATCCAAATACCCCCTCTCAAAGTAACGATTCGTGGCTAACCCAGTTTGGTGAAACACGAGGAATTACCTTTAATGTGCCCCAATATGATCCAGAATTATGCACAGACCCAACAGACACCAGCTTAGTTGATGTCTGTACACCATTCTATGGTGGCATACTGACAGCAAACTATACAGCAGGCAGTGAGGATACATCAGTTTGGGAAGTATCTCTTCCCAGCTTACCGTTTTTGACCCGATAAGCTTAGGCTTTGATTATTTTAACAGGTACCGAAATGGATAACTCTCAACATCAAAAAACTTGGTCACAATTAGGCCAAGGATTAATCGAATATTCATTACTCATTTTCTTCGTCGGCGTGGCCTCTATTATCTTAGTCAATGCATTTGAGGAAGAATTAAAAAATCTATTTCGTGATTTTGCAGGTTCGGGCGAAGTGGCACCACCGTCAATCGGTCCACTAGGAGGAGAATTCACACCCAAACCGGCAACACCTACCCCAGCCCCGTCTCCACCGGTAATTGAATCCTTTCGGACCAATCTAGGCATCCAGATCAAAATCTCAGATACGGTCGATTTAGCAGCAACCCCGCTAGATGTAATCTTTACGGTAGCCGCCTCAGACAATGACAATAATATTGCGCAATATGTAGTCGATACAGGTACTGTAGAATACACATGGGCGGCCGGTCAACCGGCCGAAAGCCATCAATTTACAGCAAAAGGAGAATATACCTTCAAACTCACGGTTGTCGATTCAACAGCACTCAGCGACTCTGCAGAAGTCACTTTTATCGTCTACTCTGATGATGAAGAGCTACCGGATACCGCCCCCAGTATCCTAAGCATCAATGTAGACCCCTCAACAACGATCATCACAGGCGACACCGTAACACTGACCGCCAATGTCACATTTGATCAAGACGGCGCAGCAGGTGCTCAATATAACTGGGTTATAGAAAACCAAGTCATCCAAAAAGCGACAAACGTCCTCACATATACGTACTCGGCCGCAGGTACCGATACTGTAAGCCTTCAGGTTGTAGATCCGAAAAACCCTAATGCACCAGAAAACACGCAATTATCAAACGTGGAAACGGTCAACATTGTTATCAACCCACCGCCAACAAGTACCCCCACACCAACATTAATCCCATCAATCACCCCCACCCCACCCTGTATTTACACTGCTGGCAATATTCCTGGCAGCATCGAGTTTGAAAACTACAACTGTGGCGGTGATGATGTCGGTTATAACGACCTTGATCCCGACTCAAATATCGTTTTTGGCAACCCAGGCACATACCGTACAGAAGAAGGTGTTGATATCGGTTCAGGTGGCACCGGTTACTACATGTTATCCGGTACTCAATTTGGCGGGGAATCAGAATGGACCGAATATACAACCGAAGTTGCCACAACAGGTCTTTATAATCTCACCATTTATTTTGCCAACACGAATGAACGGAGTGGTAACCTTTATATCGATGGCACATTTATTCAAGAAATAACCTTTCCCAGTAGTGGTGGCGGCCAAGTCTATGATGATCTAGTCCTATCGGTCGGTCTATCGGCCGGAACACGCACCATTCGCCTTGAAACCCTTAATGATAATATCAAGCTAGACTATATGAACTGGTCACTCAACACAGGTGACACCGCCACTCCGACCCCCACAAACACCGCAACCTTTACCCCCACGCCCTCAGACACACCCACCCAAACACCAACACCAACGGCATCGACTACCCCCACCGGCCCAACCCCAACGCCAACACCATCCCCCACACCAGATCCAAACGCCAATGTGGAACTTATTTATTCAGAAGGGTTTTCTGCAAATTGGTACAATTCAAACGATTGGCTTGTCAATTTCAATCTTGCAGATACAACCACAGCGAACACCGGTGCACAGTCGATTTCAATTGACTATACCAGTGCTGTTGGCGGCATCACAATTGAAGCAGCAACCCCCATCGATTATACGGAATACTCCAAACTAACATTCTGGGTCAACTCAACACAAAACAACAAAAAAATCAAAGTTCTTTTCAAGGGGAACTTCGGGTTCGGGAAATCAGACACGATACAAGTGTCAATGTCACAAAACAGTTGGACAAAAGTCGAAGTTCCTTTTAGCAACATGGATAACCTAACAGGTGATGTCATTAAACAAATTGAGATTTACCCTGTCGGCAATATCGACACGTTCTATATAGATGATATGCAGCTTGAATAAAGCATTTTCTACTCGATAAATAAAAAAAAGCGGCGTGGTAGAATTTCTATCATGTCGCTTTTTTGTTAACGCACCACAAAGACAGATCAGGCACAATATCGCTTCACCTATCCTCTCATTCACCATTTGGAGAACCGAAAACTTGCCCAAGAAACCAGCCCCTATTTGCGACAACACGCTGACAATCCGGTCGATTGGTACCCGTGGGGACCCGAAGCATTTGCCAAAGCGAAGGCGGAAAACAAGCCGATTCTACTTAGAATCGGCTATGCAGCCTGCCATTGATACCATATGATGGCCCATGAAAGTTTTGAAAACAAAGAGATCGCAACCTTGATGAACGCCCACTTTCTCAACATCAAAGTAGACCGTGAAGAACGGCCGGA
>WTJY01000034.1:39430-54477 GCA_011524645.1 Anaerolineales bacterium
CCTTGATGAACGCCCACTTTCTCAACATCAAAGTAGACCGTGAAGAACGGCCGGATATCGATCAAATCTATATGAACGCCATGGTCTCCATGACCCGTCAAGGGGACTGGCCGCTCACGGCCACACTCACCCCAGAAGTAAAACCTTTTTTGGGGGGGCACCTACTTTCCCCCCACTCCACGCCACAGCATGCCCAACTTCCCCCAAATACTCCTCAGCCTCAACACAACAACGCATGGACCAAATCAAAACCAATGCCGAAGGCATTACAGAACACATCAGCCAAGTCTTTGGACTCTTTGGTGGGAACGAAAAGCTCAATGCCGGTATGCTCCACTTTTCACTGTTCTCACGGATTCGGCCAATCAACCGGCTGCGACACCGGCACCATATATAAATCGACCGCCCACCCCACAGTGCCATCCGCCAACTGAATTTGCCACCAGCGGAAATTATTGTTATCCACCGGCCCATCTAAAATCAAAAAGCTCGTCTCATCGGGCGCGATCAAAAGGGATGCCCCCACCGTGCTCGATGCGTCCCGAACCGTTAAACCGATGCCATCCGTGCCCGCAACTTGAGCAAAGAAGCCAATCGTTAACTCGGCCGGAGCGACCTTTAGATCGGGTGTCGGAGAAGGAGTAAATGTCGGAATCGGCGTAGGCGTTGGTGGCACAGATGTGGCAGTGGGAGGCAATGTCGGGGGTGCGGTTAAACGAATAATGGTCGCTACCGGCTCATTGCTCGCCACATCAACCGGCGGCCGAGTCAACATTTCGCTGACAAACCATAAAGCCGCAAACAAAGATACGGCCGTGATCAAAAAACCCATCGCCAACCACCCCCAAGGGGCGCGTTCTCGGGTTACTGATTGTCTAGGATCGGAAGGAGGTCGATAGTTCGCCATAAAATTCGCAGTCGTTATTGTCCAGCACGCTAATCAGCAGACACCAGTAAAAGGGCAAAATCCTGATCATTAACATTATTTTTACCCCACTTGGTCATATCACCCACAATCTGTTCCATCATTTCATTCACCGCTAGATTTCGATGGGCATGAATCGCCTTTTGCAATCGATCTCGACTATAGGTCTCTCCATTTTCATTGGTAATATCAACCACGCCATCAGTAAACAAGACCAGCCGGTCCCCTTCGACCAGTCGAATCCGTCGCTCTTCCAGGTGGATACTTTGAGACAAACCAAGATAGTTGCCACGCCCTTGTAATTGTCCAATCACATTGGGCTGACGGGTAATAAACGGCCGTTCTTGCCCCGCAACCACATATGAAAACATACCGGTCGGACAATGCAACACACCATAAAAAGCCATCACAAACATGTTGTTCGAATGAGACAAATGAAGCAGATCCTCATGCACAGCTTGCGTGACCGCCATAGGAGAAAGTGAACGCTTGCTCTCCACAACAAACAAAGAGCGGGTCACCGCCATAAACATTGAGGCATTTACCCCTTGGTCCGCAACATCACCCATCAAAATACCGACATGTTCGCCATCCAGATCAATAACGTCATAAAAGTCCCCGCTCGCTTCTTTCGCGCCCAAAAACGCTTCAAACGAGAATTTACCTTTGGCTGCCAATGTTGTAGGCAATAAATCACGCTGTAATTCGGCCGCAAGTTCAAACTCTCGTTTGTACCGCTCGCTTTCAAGCAATGCATTTTGTGCCGCTTTTAACTCGTTATTCGTTTTCTCAAGCTCTTTGGTTTTGCTTAACAGTGCATCAAGTGCTCGCACATCATTGGCCCGCAAATTACGCAAAACGCGGGTCATAATCGCATAGGCGATCGCTGGAGAGCTCTTTACCAAACGATTAAACTCATCTTTGGTCAGCTCCAACATCTTGGTCTGGGTCAATGTCGTACAGGTCGCTACGCGTGGGCTATTATCAAGCAGGCTCATCTCGCCAAAATATTTCCCTTTACCCAGTGTCCCTAGCATCAATTCTGTGCCATCATCTAAGCGCTGGGTAATTGCTATTTTCCCAGACATAATGACATAGAACTTATCACCAACTTCCCCTTGACGAGTCAAAATAAAGCTGGGATCGTATTCACGCATCTGCCCAACCAAACGGAGCTCTTCGATCGCGTTCGCATCCAACCCATGAAATACTTGTTTCACGAGCTGAGTAACGCCAACCATTGTTTGGGCCAAAGTCCGGCCGCTGGGCAGTGATTCCTTTATCTCATTTGTTGTCATACACAGTTCTTCGGGGTTTGGGCTATTTTATTTACTCATTAAAAAAGTTCGCATTTCTGAGGGCAGCCAACTGTTCACAATGTGAGAAGCGGTCGCCCAACCTCGTTGTGCGGTAGCGATGCCGAAATGGGTGAATGAAAGCTGATCGGGATGATGGGCATCAGTATTAATCGCTATTCTAACACCAATCTCTAATGCGCGGCGAACATGAGTATCTTGCAAATCAAGACGGTGGGGATTGGCGTTGAGTTCCAAGATCGTTTTGTGATCAACGGCCGCTGCAAAAATCGCTTCTAAATCAACATCTGCCCCATCACGACGGCCGATTAACCGGCCGGTCGGGTGGGCGATCATATCAACATGTGGGTTCCGAATCGCACCTAAAATCCGCTCCGTTATTTTTTCACGGGGTTGCTTGAGTGCTGTGTGAACGGCCGCAATGACAAAATCTAATTCAGCCAACACCTCATCCGGAAAATCGAGCGTCCCATCGGCTCGGATTTCCATCTCAGTGCCATGCCAAATCTCAAAATCAGGCCCGATCACTTCATTCGCTTCACGTATCGCTTCCGCCTGCTGACGCAACCGCGAAGCATCTAAACCGTTAGCGATCCCCAGACTGTACGAATGATCTGTGATAACAATATACTGCAAACCATTGGCTTGTGCCGTTTGAGCCATCTCCAAAATAGAAGCTTTGCCATCAGACCATGTTGTATGCATATGCAAATCACTGCGCATATCAGTCAGTTGAACCAATTGGGGCAACCGACCTTCTAGCGCAGCCTCAATCTCACCTCGGTCTTCACGCAAGGTTGGCACAACATAAGGCAAATCTAGCGCGGTGTAAACAGCTTCTTCTGTCTCACACAAAATCGGGGGCGCATTACCGGACACCGCCGATAAATCATATTCATTAAGGCTCAGCCCTTTCTTTTTCGCCAATTCGCGCAAACGGACATTATGCGCCTGACTTCCGGTAAAATATGAAAGTAGCGTCCCCCAATTTTCGCTAGGCAACACGCGCAAATCAACCCCTACCCCGTTATCCAATACGATGCGAGATTTTGTCGGCCCACGCAATGCAACGTCGGCAGCGAGTTCTAACCCACAAAAGTGGTCCATCACCACTTCCGCATCGGAAGCCGCAACCAATAAGTCAATATCCCCGATCGTCTCTTTGCGTCGCCGTACAGATCCAGCGATATCGGCACGTGTCACCACAGGCAATTGGCGTAATTCCGCCAAAATCGTTTCAGCAATCGGCAGCGCGGTCCCCAATAAGACTCGGCCGTCCCCATGTTTTTTCAACGATTCAATCGCTTTTAATATCTTCGCTTCAGATTTAGCTCCCATCTTGGGCAACTCGCGCAAACGGCCGTTTTCAGCCGCTTCTTGCAACCCATCTAATGTGGTAATCCCTAATTTATCATAAAAGAGTTTGACTCGCTTAGCCCCCAATCCTTCAACACGCATCAAATCCAAGATCGATTCCGGAATTTCCACAACGAGCCGCTCATAAAATTCCAGCCGTCCCGTCTCCAGCATCTCCGCGATTTTTTCTGCAAGCGTCTTGCCAATACCTGAAATCGAAGTGAGTTGTCCCGCCTCATGTAGTTCGCTCAAATCCTGACTCACATCACGAATCGTTTCTCCTGCTCGCCGATATGACAAAATACGGTGAATATTATCACCCCGAATTTCTAACAAATAGGCAACTTTCTCAAAGAGTTCAGCGATTTCACGGTTGTTCATATCACTATTATACCTCCCCCTCAGACGAAAATAAGGATTCTAATAAACGATATTGGGGCGTTTTTTAGAGTTAGGTGGGAAAAGGATTAATCCGAAAGAAGTAGGCTTTGTAGAATCAAAAATAGCCCACCGTACGATTAAGGTCTTTACCAAAACAAGCCAGCCGTCAGCTTAACTCTCCTCTTACTCAGAGGAGAGCTTTTAGTCACAAGCAGTCGCCAACACGACAAAATATAACAATCAAAGCAACCTTAGCGCTTAAGCCGATTATTGTCTTGCCCCAAGCTAGTCAAAAAGACAAACAGCAGGGTTAGCACCCCGATCAAGACCGCACCAAACGAGCTTTCTGGCGCAAAGGACAACATACTGCGCGCGGAGACCATAATCATCCCAGCGGCCGTTCCCATCACCGCCCCGATCAAAGCACCCATCACCGCACGGCTAACATTCCCCACGGCCGCTCCCACAGCCAAACCGCCGATCATCCAGCCGGACACCGCCACGACCGAATCCAGTACGTTGGCACGCAAGCCGTCAAAAATCGCAGACGGTGTCAATTCAGCAAAAAAGCCACTTCCTTCAATAACCACACCAGCCAACAACCCAACAATCCCACCAATGATCAGTGTAAAAATCGGCGGCAAACCAGGATTCAGTAACGACCAAGCGAACGACCCGACAATAAGGCCGACCACAGCACCCAGCCAAAACCCCTGTTGGAGTAAAACGAGCAAGCTATCTACATCAAAATTAGCCATAAAACACTCCTATAAACGATAAAAAATAAACGGTTACCCCGACAACAATGAAATCGGAGAAATAATCTCTACCGATTATCACAAATGCTTAAACTCAGCTATTAAACCAGTCTACTTTTGTAATTTTCTAAGGCTCGTTTCATTCGCACCAGTGCCTCTTCAAGGCACTCGGCCGATTGCGTAAATGTCATGCGCAAAAAACCTTCCCCCTTGTGACCCAAATGAACCGGCCGGAAGCAAAGCGACCCCACCCCACTGTTAGCAGGAGTGCCACAATCACAATACTGACAAATCAGCTTCGGGTACTACTTTCTTTTAACTTTTCAAACATGATTTTTTTCTGATACTGCCGAATTTGGTGGGATATGCGTAAATCGTTCAAAAATAGTCGATTTATAGGGCTGTCATCCCCGCAAAGTCCCACCAAATCCGACAGGACTAGATTTTTTTCACCCCATAACGTTAATCTAATTATAAAGGATTGACACAACACGACGACTCAAAAGAATCACAACAAAAACAGCGTAAAAAAAACGTGAATGTAAAACACATTACGATTTTTCCGTATCAACCAACATAGTTCCTGAATACTAGACAACTACAATATAGCTATCTTCAGGAAACATCACAAACAAGGCTCATCCATGAAAAAGCAAAGCGCAATCATCTGGGTACATGACGATAATCTCAGCCCAAACAATCCAGTTTTTCAAGTTTATGACCACGCCCCAGCACTCTATGTTTGGGACCATTCCCTACTCAACCGGCTCAAATTCAGCTTAAAACGTATCAACTTTATTTACGAGTCATTACTTGACCTACCAGTAAGTATTCGACGGGGCAATCCGGTTGACGAACTGATTCAATACGCCGATGAGCATGGTGCGGTCCGTATCGCTACGGTCCCTAGCTCAAGCCCTCGTTTCAAACGTATCTGCAAAGAACTTGAACGACGTGGTTACCTCTTAGATATTTTGCAACCAACCGCATTTATCAATTATGACAAAGAGTTCGATTTACGGCGCTTTTCACGGTACTGGAAAGATGCCAAAGCTTATGCCTATGGATAAGCAATCCTAAATCATTTATTTATTTCGATTCATTTGTCAATCAAAAAAGCGATGGAATATCCCATCGCTTTTTTGCTTTAAAGTGATCTAACAACACAGGCTAAGATGCATGCAACACATGGTAGACCGCCACACTCAGAGCCACATGCACATTCAAAGACAGTCCCTTCCCATACATCGGCAAAAATACGGCCGCATCACACGCCCCCAACACCGCTTTGGTCACCCCGTGATCTTCATTCCCCACAACCAAACAGACCTTCTCTGGGTAATCATAAGTATGATAAGGCACGGCCGTATCAGAAATTTCGACCGCCACCAACTCATACCCAGCTTCTTTCATCTGGGCCACCGCATCCAATGGCTCCGGCTCATATCGCCACGACACCCGATTATCTTTACGACGGCCGATCTTATCGATCTTCGGGTGGGGCGGCCGTGGCGTAATTCCTGTCAGCACCAGCTCGGCAATTCCCGCGCCGTCCGCCATCCGAAACACAGACCCCACATTCACCGGATACGCTACGCTTTGTAGCAACACCGCCACATCCCGTACCGGTCTATTCTGGCGTTTATAATCTCGTAAAAATCGCTTTAATTCAGTCCCAATCAACGGCCGCATCATCCACACTACCTTTTTATCGCAATCGAAATCATCAGCAAACAACCATACGCCGAGCACAAAAAGTCACCCAAACACAATGCTTAACTTCACAACATCAACTACGCAAAACAATAACTTATCTTAATATTCCTCAAATCATAGCACACCCACGCACTCAAGTGCTTCCCATCCACCGTTTAAGCTATCGCAAGGTCGATAGAAACCGAATACACTTATATTCACTAAACAAATCCTAAACACCCACACCTAAATAGACTCGAATCATTTAGCATGACAGCTATGACACAAAACGGACTCCTAACCCAATCCCCGATACAAGATTTACAAGCCAACATCACCTCGGCCGTGGTCATCGCCCCCGCCAAGCTAGAGCTTTTGCTGGCCGCCCTACTCGCCCAAGGGCATGTCCTCCTTGAAGATGTTCCCGGACTTGGCAAAACGATGGTCGCCAAAACCTTGGCCCGCTCGATTCACGCCAGCTTTAAACGGATTCAATGCACCCCCGACCTACTCCCCAGTGATGTCACCGGTGGCGCTATTTATAACCAGCGGGAGCAAACCTTTGACTTTATGCCGGGGCCGATTTTCGCCAATGTCGTATTGGTCGATGAAGTCAATCGCGCTTCACCCCGTACACAATCCAGTTTGTTAGAAAGTATGGCCGAGCGACAAGTTAGTAGTGACGGCCGTACCCATCCCCTCCCCTCCCCATTCTTCATTATAGCCACCCAAAATCCGATCGAAATGGCAGGCACCTTTCCCCTCCCAGAGGCCCAAATGGACCGTTTTCTCGTCGCTCTCAGCCTAGGCTACCCTGAATTTAGCGACGAAGTCTCAATTCTAGAACGGGAAGCCCAAGGGGACCCCTTAGAACAGGTCACAGCGGTCGTCACCCTCGACCAGATCGCCAACGCCCAAGCCCAAGTCCGTCAAGTTCGTGTCGTCCGGCCACTACAGGAATACATGATCCGGCTCACCAGCGCCACCCGCACCCACCCCGATGCACTCATCGGGATCAGCCCGCGCGGTGCGGTCGCCCTCCAACGCTGTAGCCAAGCCCTCGCCTACCTGCGCCAGCGCGACTTCATCACCCCCGACGACATCAAATCGGCCGTTCCGGCCGTCCTCGGCCACCGCCTCCTCACCCGCGACCGCCGCCCAGAAACCGCCCTCGCCATTTTAGAAGACATCATGGCCCAAACTCCCATACCCATGCAATAAAGGCAAAAGGCAAAAGGCAAAAGGCAAAACAATCCGCCGTTTCTTCCTTTCTCCTTTCTCCTTTCTCCTTTCTCCTTTCTATGTCTCGCAAAGCAACCGCCCTCCTTATTCTCGCCCTGATTCTTTACTTCTTCGCCAACCAAACACAGGTGGGCTGGCTGTATGTTATTTCGGCGTTGTTGATCGGTATTGTGCTGACCGCTCGGTTCTTTAATCGTCGTATGTTGCGTGATTTGCAAGTGACACGGACGTTTAAACAGGACACGGCCGAGCTACGGGAAGGGGATTCTCTCGCATGGGACCTTACACTGAGTTGTGAAAAAACGGCCTTCCAACTCCTTTTAACCCAGATCAACCCGCTTGCAGACCCAGATACAGATCAATATCTCCAAAAACAATTTCTGCCCCAAGTCACAGCCGAGGGCCTTACTTTTCAGCATGACGGGGAAGTTTATCGCCGTGGCGTACATACGTTTCCTCCGTTAGAGGTAACAACACGCGCCCCCTTTGGTCTGTTCACCCAACATCGCGCCCTACACACCTTATCAGAAGCGAGTGATTCACTCCTCATCTACCCCGAATGTAAGCAAATCGCGCGCCTCTCCCTTTTCGACCAAAGGCCGTCCGTCCAATTTAGCCGTGCCCAAGCCGGTTTAGGCAATGAAATCATGGGAGTCCGGCCGTACCGCACCGGCGACTCCCCACGCCATATCCATTGGCGCAGTGTGGCCCGCACCGGCCGTCTTGTCAGCAAAGAGTTTGTCGATGAAACCCAGCCCGGCCTCGCCATCGTGCTCGACAATTCACAGCTCAACGATCCCGACTATCAAGCACTTTATCAAGCCACCAAACACAACCCTTTTGAAACGGCCGTGAAAATCGCCGCCAGCTTGGGCGACTACGCCCTACGTCACAGCTATCCGCTCCATATCATCAACCAAACCGCCCCGCGTGGCCCCCTCAATGCCGCTATTCTCTGGCAATATCTGGCGCGACTCGAACCGGATAATGAACGGCCGTTTAGCGACAATCTCGCCCAAATCACCCAAACATTTATCGCGATCATCCTCCCTTATCCCAGCGAAAAAGCGGTCCGGCCGATCATTCAATTGGCCCAACAAGGGCACACCATTCGCACCTACCTGATCGATCCAGCAACGTACCCCGATCATCCCCAAACAGGCAGCAATACCGACTCGGTTTCAGCCCTTGTCAATCAGCTTAAATCGGCTCAAATCGAAGTCAAACAGGTCCCATTTCAAGGGGAATGGACCGAAAATTGATGAGTCTCAACACAAATAAAACGATATGACCTCATTTTCTATTTACCCGTTTAAACGCACCCCAGCCCCGCCCGAAGATTCTTGGGAATTACGGCAAATCCTGCTTCTAGGCCAGCTTATCAGCTTGCTCGGCCTCGCACTCACGGCCGGATTTACCCTATGGCCGTTCGCCATCGTCGCGGGCGTGGGACTCTATTACGGTCACGTTACGCCCATCGCCAACGCCACGAACCCAGCAAACGTACCCGCGCGTTTATCTTTGGCGGACTCCACTTCGCCGCCTGCTTTATGTGCTTTGGCATCGCCGCTGGACTACCCTACCCACAAGCGGTTATGGCCATGTGGGGCATGGCCCTCGTCAGTTGGGAAACATTTTCCCGCCGTCATATCTATCTAGGTTGGGTTTTCGGCTTATCCAATCTCTATGTCACCGCTCTCCTCAGCCGGTCCACCCTCTTTCTCATCTTTTTACTCCTTTTCACCGCGAGCTTCTGCCTCTTTCTCTGGGTCTTAGAGCGGGTCGAAGCGGAAAAAGAGGGATTTAAGCCGATCCATTCGCACCCCGCATGGCAAATTAGCCAGCTTTGGGAGCGCACCAAACAAGAGTGGGGTAGCACGCGCGGCCGTTGGCTCCGTCGGCTTGCTCTCGTCGGCTTGCTCTTCACACTACCGATTTTTATCTTCACCCCACGCTTCGCCGGAAGCCCACTCATCCCCCCCATCACCCTACGCATTCCGATGCGTGGTGGTCCTCAAGGGCAAATCGTTAATCCGGCCACTCCCATCGTCCAAGTACAGGGCTATGATCCCACCAGCGACAATAATCAAACCGGCGAATACTATCATGGCTTCGATACCCGACTCGATCTCAGCTATCGCGGTGGGTTAAATCGAACCATCATGATGTATGTGCGTAGCCCCGTGAGCAGCTACTGGCGCAGCCACGCCTACGATGAATACGACGGCGGGACATGGGTCCAATCTCGTCCCGAATCACCCACCGTGATTCGCCGCCCCAGCGATGAACTTAGTTTTACCCTCACAGACTCCCCTCCTCCAGGAGATCGCTTTGTCCATACCTTCTACATCCAAAACGCGCTGCCCAATATCGCGTTTGTCGGCGGCTCTCCGGTTGAACTTTACTTTCCCGCACGGCAAATCGGCATCGACGACACAGGGGGCATCCGTTTACCAGAAACCCTTGCCCCCAACATGACCTACTCGGTCGAATCGGTCAGCTATCAGTTTGATACCGACCTGCTCCGACAAACCGGCACCGATTATCCGGCCGATCTCGCCAGTCAATACCTCGCCCTCCCTGATACAGTCACCGACCGGACCCGACAGCTCGCAGCCGACATCACCGCCCCTCACGACAATGTTTACGACAAAGCGTGGGCGATCCAAGAGCATCTCAAAAACAGCTACCCCTATGACTTTTTTCCACCACCACAGGCCAGCAATACCGATGCGGTCGATCAATTCCTCTTTGTCGACCAAACCGGCTTTTGTGAACATTATGTCTCTGCAATGGTGGTCATGTTACGCACCCAAGGGATTCCGGCGCGACTTGTCTCTGGTTTCGGCTCGGGCACGTTTAACTATGCGACAAATCTCTACGAAGTGCGGGCGATGGATGCCCATGCGTGGGTCGAAGTCTATTTCCCCACCTACGGCTGGGTCCCCTTCGAACCAACCCCCGGCTGGGACGACCCCAACACCGCGCCGGTCAATCGCTGGGTCTTTTCGGACTGGGGTGGTAGCCTCGATATTCCCACAATTCCCTTTGGTCAAGTCGCCGAAACGGCCGGTGCCGCCTTCGCCGTTTTGCTCACCCCGATCTTAATCGTTGTCGCCTGCATAGGGCTCTGGTTCTTCGGCCGATGGGCTTACAACCGTGCGCAAATCTGGCGCGCTAGCCAACCACCCCGCTACTCCAACATCGATGAATCTTCTAGCGAAAGAAGGCAGCGCCGTCGCATTCTCGCTGCGTATCGTCGCGCCCAGCGTCGCCAACAGGCGATACGACAAGACCCAGAAACCCCGCAAGAACATGCGACCACCCATCCCCAATTCAATCGCTGGGCCAACGTCGTCGATATCGCCGCATTCCGGCCGGAACCCCCAGAAGACAATTTATTGGAAGATATGTAGAGGTGTTCACCCAGCCCAAGTCTCTACCGGCCGACCAAGATCACCACACTACGTGACTCCACCACATACTCTTTCTGACCACCACACACATGTTCCTGCCCCGGGACCACAATATCATGTGGGGAGCGACGGCCGGTATCACAAAACAAACGCCACTTCCCACCGCTGGGCACCGGCGGAAGCTCGAAAACATGCGCCTTATAGTGCATATTAATCGCCACGTAAATATATTCCCCCGTCTCCATCTCACGGCCGTCCAACATAAACGCCAGCGTATGGCTATAGTAAGACCAATCCGGCGTAAACGCCTTCACCCCATGCCATGAAATCTTGCTCGCATCATCCCCATCCTGTCCCAAATGGGCGATATGGCGCAAAATTTTATGCCGATGGCGAAAAGCGATCATCTGCTGACAAAAACGCAGCAAATAGGTGTTTTGCTTGACCAAATTCCAATCGAACCAGTTTAATTCGTTGTCTTGACCATAAGTATTGTTATTCCCTTGCTTACTAAAGCCAACCTCATCCCCCATATGGAAAAGCGGCACACCTTGACTCACCATCAAAATCGCAAAAGCGCTACGCATCAACCGATAACGCAACCGATTGACCTCATACTCATCGGTCGGCCCTTCAACACCCACATTCCAACTGTTATTGTCATTAGAGCCATCCCGATTCTCTTCTCCATTCGCCTCATTGTGCTTATGGTTATAAGAAAACAGATCGGCCAGCGTAAACCCATCATGGCAATTGATAAAGTTAACAGAAGCAAAGGTCGGCCGCCCCCCGTACATATCGGGCGAACCAAGCAACCGTTGCACCATATTCCCCGCCTCCCCTTCACAGCCGATCAAAAAGCGACGCACCGTATCCCGATAACGGCCGTTCCATTCCGACCAACGGCCGTAATTCGGAAACGATCCCACCTGATACAAACCGGCCGCATCCCAAGCTTCCGCAACAATCTTGGTATGGGCCAAAATCGGGTCTTTAGCGATAGCCGCCACCAATGGGGGATCAGCTAGCACCGTCCCATCTTCATCACGAGTAAAAATCGACGCCAAATCAAAGCGAAACCCGTCGATATGGTATTCCATCACCCAATATCGCAAACAATCGACAATAAATTCCCGTACAACCGGATGATTGCAATTGAATGTATTCCCCGTACCGGAATAGTTATGGTAATAGCCGTCATGGGACAACATATAGTAGACCCGATTGTCGATCCCCTTAAACGAAAGGGTATGTCCCCCGTCCCCACCTTCTCCGGTGTGGTTAAACACCACATCGATAAATACTTCAATTCCGGCCTGATGGAGCGCTTTGATTAAAGATTTAAGCTCATTGACTTGCCCATATTCAGGCGCACTCGCCGCAAACCCCGCTTTGGGGGCGAAAAAGCCGATTGAGCCATACCCCCAATACTGTTTAAGTTCTTCACCGGTCAGCGGATTCACAAAAAGCCCTTCAAATTCATCAAACTCTTGTATCGGCATCAATTCGACACAGTTAACTCCCAAATCACGCAAATAATCGACCTTTTCAATCATGCCCGCATAGGTTCCGGGATACTGCACGCCAGAGCTATGGTGCTGGGTAAAGCTACGCACATGCATTTCGTAGGTCACCAAATCCTGAAACGGCAGATTCAACGGCCGATCCCCTTCCCAGTCAAAGGTGTCGGTCACAATCTGCCCACGTAATTCACGGCCCCGTAGCGATTCGTCCCCCCACACATCACGGCCGGTCACCCGCCGCGCAAAAGGATCTAACAGCAAGCGATCCGCTTCAAAGCGGTGTCCCGCAACCGGCTGATACGGACCGGTCACCCGATACGCATATTCGATCTGATTCGGATCAAGCCCTTCTATATGTAAGGCAAACACATGCCCCATACGGGATTCGGGAGGCATGGTAATCTCTACCAGTGGTTCGGCCGCGCCACGACGAAACAACACCAATACGCATCGCTCTCCATGCGCCGAATAAAGTGCAAAGTTGATCCCACCTGTGGCTGTGACGGTCGCCCCAAATGGTTGGGCGGAACCGAGTGTGGCCGTTAACCGGCCGATTTCTGTCTCAATAAAAATCCCCATGAATCGATTATCCTCAATAGTCCAAAACCTGTTGCTAGGGATTTTAACAAAACCTATTCTTTCTTACGATGTACAAAAAAGACTAATTTCGCTTTTTTTGAGTCGATTTCAAGGTAATTTCGACCAATTTCAACCAATTTTCCAAATTGCTCTTGCATTCTTATTTGGAAATCTATATAATTTAAAACTGTCGCCCTCATCGTCTAGGGGACTAGGACGTAGCCCTTTCAAGGCTAAAACCGGAGTTCGAATCTCCGTGGGGGCATGTAAATGCCAAAAAAAAGCGACCCGAAATGGGTCGCTTTTTTGTTTTCTATACCATACAAGATTTCAACACACTCTCTACCACAATAAAAACAACGCAACCGACTCATACCAATACGCTTTTTTCGCTAACGAATGCCAACCCACATCATAACAGTAGGCATAAATTCCGTATCATCTTGGAGAACAACACATGAAACATCTCAATTTGCTTTTGTTTTGTATTTCGCTTTTGCTTAGTATCACAGCTTGCCAGACTCAGCAATCAGCAGTGGTACGTATCACCGCCCCACCACCAGACACAGCAACACCAACCGTAACACCTAGTCCTACATCGCCACCAACAGCAACCCCAACTCACACCCCGACTCAAGAACCAACAGCGACCTCCACACATACCGCAACACCAGAGCCGACCGCCACGCCGACCGCAACAGAACCACCGATAGAAAGTCTATCGGCCTCCAATAGTCGTGCTATCAACATACCATTAACCGGTTTTGAAACATCGGTTCGAGCCAATGATGTCGCCATTAGCCCAGATGATGCTTACTTGGCAATTGCCAATAACCACGGACTAGCAATTTATGATCTAGAAACGCTTGAATTAGTGCAGAACGCAAACATAGATGGCAGCTCGAAACACAGTGTTGACTGGTCCCCTGATGGCACACAACTGATCGTTGGTTCAGGAACAAGGGTCTGGATTTGGAATTTTGTAAAAGAAGAGACCACTTATGAGTTTTCGGGTCATGATGTGGAACTCAATCAAGTCGATTGGTCGCCAGTCGCGCCCTACGGGTTGTCAATCGCCAATAACGGCTCTTTGGGTCTTTGGGACTTAGCAACGGGCAAACCACTTGGGCCGGTTAGCCCTCCTAGCGGATTACGATCCGTCAAATTTTCTCCGGACGGGCAATCGATTGCGTTAGCACAATGGGATTATTTAACTGTTGTAAGAGCGGACAGTGACGAGGAGCGGGTATTTGATCTTGAACATGACGGCCGTATCCCAGAGATTAGTTGGCACCCGAATGGTAATTTCATTGTATCAGCAAGCATTGATCAAACTTTACGCATTTGGGATTTAGCCCAAGCGGAATCGGTCGCTGTGTTAGCAGAGCATTCAGACGAGGTAATCCATGTATCTTGGTCTCCGAGCGGCGCTTACATCGCTTCAGGCAGCGCAGATCGAACCACATTGATCTGGGATGCAAATTCGCTTGAGCCGAAATATCGTTTGCGCGGCCATTCTGATACGATTAATTCTGTAGAGTGGTTCCATGATGAATCCCATTTAGTGACAGCAAGCATGGATGGGACCGTGCGTGTGTGGAAATTACCACAAGAATAAGCACGCCCTCTCTAATTTTCGCCATAATCGTAGAGGCTGTGGTGGCTGGGCGCATGATGTCTATAGCAACACAATATCGATTGCCAAACAAAAGTGACAAGGTGTCAACTAACAAATAGGGACTTATTATTTTGAGTTAAATATTAGGAATTTGTGCACGCACTCCCCAAACAGGCAAAAAAAATGGTGGTTGGAACATCGGGCGATGAACCAACCACCTCAGAGGGAGCCTACACAT
>WTJY01000434.1 GCA_011524645.1 Anaerolineales bacterium
TAAAAACAACATTTTTTCGGTCGATTAGAACGATCGATTAGGGAAAACTAAAGTAGCTGGTTCGATTACCGTTTTGATGCTGGCGGGACCGTTTTTGCAGGTCGGAAGTGCCTATGCGTATCACGGCCGTTTGGCTCCACGACTAGAAGCCTCTGAAGCCCGCACGGACGAACAAGTCGTTGAAGAAGCGATGGGAGACTATTACGAAAGCGAAACTTGGCACCCTCAAGAAAACCCGCTTGCCGGACAGCCAGATCCTGCGGCCGTCCCCGCAGCAGACATCTCGTCACAAGCCACTCGTCACACATCACTCGCCACTTCCAACACCGTCACCTTAGCCGTAGACACCGACGGTGATGGGGTAAGCGACAGTCTCGAAGACCTGTTAGAACTGTGTTCTGGTCCATCAGGCACCTATTGCACCGGCGTGACCGATTCAACCGACACAGATGGAGATGGATTGTCCGATGGTGAAGAAGTCAACCAGTTGGGCACCTTTGGCGATCGGGCCGATAGCGACAATGATGGGATTAGCGATTACCTTGAAGTCAAAGGATTTTCCTACAACGGCCAGCAATGGTATCTCGATCCAAACGAGCAAGACACCAATAAAGACGGCCGAACCGATGCCCAAGAATGTGTCATTTGGGTGCCAACCGATCCCACCTACAACGCATCTGGGATTTGCCCAGATAGCGATGGCAACGGCACCCCCGATGTCTTTGACCATGACAATGATGGGGATGGTGTACCCGACAACGTCGATATTTCACCCAATCGCCGTTCAGACGCCGCCCAAACCTTTAACCAAAACAATCCATTCGAGCTAAGCATCAACAATTTAGAATTGAATAAGCCCTCGATTGTTCATTTACAAATCGTGCCCAAAACACATACCAATCTACACCTTGCAGGCAATGTGTTTGACTGGCCATCGCCCGATGTATCCGGCCAAATTCAACGACGCTTGAATACGACATTTGCCAACGCTACTGTGCCAAGTCTACGCAATACCAGCTTTAATGCGGGCTACGGGGATGTAAAAGTGACCCCGCTGTTGGAAGTCAATATGCCGGTTTCCGCAACTCACTATGCCAATTTACCGGTTAAATCAGGGATGCCCGTCAATCGCTCAAGTACTTACAGCGTAACCCGCTGGCTAGACGACAGTAAGACTGTCCCCTTCGGTATTTCGGTCATCGATAACGCATCAGACAATTCATTAACCGCGTTTATTCCATTGGCGGTGGACACCGATAAAACAGGGGGTGGGCAAGTCTCTTTCAGCGGCCGGATGCTTTATTACCCGACACAGGGAAGCGGCGGGGTGGCCGATTGGAATGCGGCGCATCAGTTCCGCTTGATTTGGCTGGTGCAAATGTTGAGCGAAACTTGTACAGATCCGGCCGATAACAACACCTGTACCGAAGAACTTCGCCTGATGCATATTTATGATGATGACTTTATTCTGGCCGGTTTGGATGTGCAAGAGCAGCATGGGACGAGCGTAGCACTCATGTATGAAAATCCCATGACCGATGGGAACTTGACGATGGAAAATTCCCTATGGCGGACGGCGACTAATTTGGGGGATACCTTTTTGCGTGGCCGCGATTGTGACACGATTACCAACAATGTTTGTACGGGGGATGGGATTCGGGATGTGCGTATCGACAATATGGCCACCTTTGTCAGTGCCAACGATGAAGCGGCCGAGCCGGTTACCACCGCCACCTTTAATTATGAACACGCCGGATTTGTGGCCCACATTATGATGACCGAGACTCGGAAAATCTTAAACGACCACTTCCTGTCCTATGCATCACAAATTAACCCGACCATTTTGGTGGCCCAAGAACAAGATACGCGGGGGCTGAATTTAGAATGGGCTTCGGTTGCGTCACTCAGTGGGACCAACCACGTGACGTTGGATATGAGCACGACTAATGCCCCGCGCCGTATTGTGGCGGGGATTAGCTGGGGGCCATATACCTATAATAGTAGTGCTAGCGACTGGGAAGCGATGGATGTGGTGGAGTATGTGAGCGGCTTACAAACCGGTTTGCAACAGTTGACTTACTTCCAGCCGTTTGGTGCCACTTTGGCGGATGAGTATGAAGCACTCGGCCGGATTCGGTTGGTTCAGGCCTATTATTTGGCCATCAACAACAGTCTCTCCAATATTATCGAAGTGGACGGGGTGCCGATGTTTGCCCCATCTATCTTTTACCCAGAAGCCAACTATGGGCCGAAAGACCCCGGTGGCACATGGAGCGGTGCGACGTATACCGCCTATTACACACTGGAAGGGCTTTATGGGACCTATCAAAATGTGAAAAATGGGCAGACCTTTGTGAATGGGTTTTTGCAAGGGATGGGGAAATCGTTTAATACCCTGGCCAATGGTCAGCTCGGTTCTTTGCGCAATTGGTCCACGCTGGGTGGGGCCAAGAAAGCGTTTTTGGTTTCGTCCAATATGATGGCTGGGGCGGCGACTGTGGCCGCGTTGGCTGGCACGGCGATCTATATTGTGGCGATGGTGAAGGGGGACCAGCAGCTGATGGATGTAGCGGTGTTGACGCTCAATAGTGCTACCGTTGTGACCACAGGGCTGATTATCGCCTCGAATGTCTACTTTACGATGTCGATTCGCACGGCGCAACAGCTAGGGAATGTGCAGAAATTGGCGACGCTGACGAAAACAGGCCCGGTGAATGCGCTGGGGCCGGTGACGCTGATTATGCAAATTGTGCTCATTTGGGCCACGTTCCTATTTATGGTGTTGGTGTATAACCTGCAAGTTGGGAGTGTCGCTTTTGACAAGGCGTTAGCTAGTGCGATTGCCCAGACGATTGTGGTTCTGGCGGTGTTCGCGTTTGGTTTGTTTGTGAGCTGGCTGGCCCTATTTGTGGTGGCGAGCGCGGCCGCGCCGGGGGTCGGGACGATTGCGGTGATGCTCTTGTTTATGCTGGATGCGGCGATCTATCTGATTACCTTTGCCCTGTACAAGATATTTGGGATCGGCCGGCCGTTTTCGATCATGATGGAGCTTTCCACAGCGATTGCGGATGCGCTTTATGATGTGCAACTGATTTTCCCCGACCTCTCGCCCAGCAATCGTTTAAATATGGTGCCCAATGTGAGCCTGAATAACTATACAGACGGCTTTACGGTGGGGAATGGTGCTGTGTTGAGCATGACAATTACTAACACGATGCGCTATGAGAATGCCACGTTTGACACGGCGAAAGGGGCGACCTTTGCCTATAATTTGCAGGATGGGAGTGCTAGCTCCTTGCACAACAGTCTGGGGATTAACCAGATGGCAGGGAGTTGGGTTAATGTGGGGAATAACCAGATGCGGTATACCGATGTGGTGACGAAGTCGATTGATTTCGGGGTTGAGTTGGGTGCTGGCCGTGATCGTGTTTTGAATGATGCTTATCTGGTTGAATCCTTTGTGGTGCAATATCAAGGGTGTTGGGCCGGTGTGCATGAAGGGCGCTGTAAGCTCTATGACGTGCGTAAATCGATCCCGATCCATGTGGGGGCGAACCAAGTCTTTGATATTTTGCCCGATACCATTGCCGAGTTTGCCGAGTGGAATTGGCTTGGTTTTGGCAATTTGGTGACCCAGACATTGACACTCGCGCCGATTGTGTTGCCGAATGATTTTGACAATGATCGCTTGGTCCAAGGAATCGACCCGAATGATACCCTTTGGGATAGTGATGGGGATGGTTTGGGTGACTATTACGAACGGACCAAATCGCTTGATCCGGCCGAAGCTGATAGTGATGGGGATGGCTTGAATGATGCTGACGAAATTCGTGAAGGGACCGATCCTAAGAAAGCGGATACGGATGGCGACGGCTTAAATGACTATATCGAAACGGTTGAAGGGTGGTTGATCGCTTATGATGGGGGGCAAACCCGCGTGTGGTCGAACCCGATTTTAGCGGATGCGGACAATGACAAATTAAGCGACCTTGAAGAGTACATGTTCGGGTTTAACCCCTATGTACATACCGATCCCGCGTTGATTGACACTTTGATTCAGGTTGATAATTTTGCCGTCAATGAAACGACCGCTCCTGTTTTGTATTTGCCCTTTGATGAGCAACAAGTGGTGACTTCGTTTACCGATTTGTCGGATAACAACCATGTGGTGACTTGTGATGGGGGAAATGGTAAATGTCCGGTGACAGGACAAACCGGCCGGTATATCCACGGGGTGCAGTTGGATGGGGTCAATGACTCGATTGCTGTGGCTGATAGCGACCTAATCGATTTTGGGCCAAATGATGATTTTACGGTAGCGGCATGGATTCGCGTTGATACCCAAGTTAATACCGATAATGGGGATAATGACATTATTGAAGATTGGGGAAGTGGCACCGGTGGGTATCCATTTGTGATTCGCTTGGATCGGGCAACCGGCCGTCTTATTGTGGGGCGGTATGATGAAACCAACAATCCCACCATTACATCGGTGGCAACCATTGATGATGGGGAATTCCATCATGTTGCGTTTACCCGCTTAGATGGGACCTTATATTTGTATATCGATGGTCAATTGGATGGGTCAACCCCCGATACTACCGTTAATTCGACCGCCAACACCAGCCCGCTCTATATCGGATCGCGCGGTGCCTATAACTATTTTGCGGGTGCGGTCGATGAATTGGTTATCTATAGCTATGGCATGGACGTGACTAAAATTAATCGGGTTCTTTCTGGTGACTATAACCTCAATGACTTGGTCTTCTCGCCGGGGGACCCATTTTACTATCAAACAACGGTGACCAACACCAATGCGGCCCGTGATGCATATGGGGTGCATTTGGCGGAATCAACCTATATTTCACCGACTATTCCTGTGCCAGACTACCGCTTAGAGTTTGAGGTGGATGAGGCCCGTACATCGTGGGGATATTTTAATGGGAGCGGTTCGCTGACTTGTGCTACGGCCGGGGCTACGGACTGTCCCACCGTTGATAACGGGGTAGCCACCCTTGATGGTGCGGATGACCACTTCGATATTACCGAAATGTCAGCCACACGAATCAGCTTTGATGTTAATTTGGATCGCGCGCCGGTCAGTGGGGAGAAGATGTATGTCCTCGATAGTGCTGAGCCATTTGCCAATCAATTCTATAAACAATATATCGATATTTATTTTGAATATGATACGGCGACAACCGCTCGCTTGGTCATCGAGGCCCGTTGGTCACAACAGCCTGCAACCGAGGTGGTTAACATTATTAGCTATCCGAATTTCCCGATTAACACATGGCGCAAAGTGGAATATACAGAGACGGATGTAAACGGTTTTGGGGTGGATGGTGTTCGGATTTATGACCAAGCTGGCACATTGGTGTTTATCGAAGAGAGTATTCCTCCTAGTGTGCTGGTAACGATTGGGTCGGGACCGGTGGGGAATAGCAGTGATGGCACGGGGGGCTTAGATGGGCAGCTCGATAATGTGCGTGTGCAAGCGGGCACCTTCTATGATCTCTTCGCTGCCGACTTTAACCACTACCCAGAAATGTTCCAAAGCAAGCCGCGCACATCGAGCGTGCCGGTTAACGGAGGGGAATGTGTGCAAGCGTCCTGTCCGGTATTGATTCGGGCTGGGAAGTTTGGCACGGCCGTTGATTTTAATTACGATGATACCAAGAAAGTCACCTTGACCGATGTCGACTTAAGCGGCGACTTTACCTTATCTGGCTGGTTTAATGCGACCAGTGTAAACATTGGTGCTGTCGTGAATACTTATGCTGATGCGGCCGATGCGACGAACTTTGCCAATGAAAATCTGTTCATTACAGTTGACGATGGTCAATTTAATGCATTGGCAGGTGATGGGGTGACACAGCAAACATTAAGCGTGTCCCATCCGGCCGGTTGGAACCATTTCGCCTTTGTTCGCGCAGGGTCCGGTATCTATCTCTATCTCAATGGGTCTCTTGCTGATTCGGATACCAATTTCACTCTAAATTTATTAAGTAATGACACCATACAGCTGGGCAATTTTATTGGTGCATTAG
>WTJY01000315.1 GCA_011524645.1 Anaerolineales bacterium
CTGCGCTTGATGAGATCAACGAGATCGAAGATGATGACGTTTTTCGACCTGAGTTAACAGAGTTGGATGAAGAGACGGCCGATTTTGTTGATGACGTAGAAGCGCAACCGGAAGCAGAACCGATTTTTGACGATTCACAAATCAATATTCTTTTAGAAGATACGGAGCCGGTTCATGAGATTCGCAAAGTGGATGGTCCGGATGATTTGATTTTTATCGAAGATGAAGACAAATTGCATGATCGGATGGCTGGGGAGATATTACCGCTTGATACGCCGACCAATGCGGCCGTTGATATATTGATGGCTGAAAGTGCATTTAGTGATGCCAAAGTGCATGCGTTATCGAGCATGTACCGCGAAGTTGCCGGTGTTTTGGTGGGGCCACATCCACAAAAGCAGCCGAACGGCCGTTATGTGGTGCAAGTGACCGATGCGATAGAAGCGAAACATACGCGGATGCATGGGGCGAGCGTGACGTATACGCCAGAGAGTTGGCGCTATGTCAATGACAAGCTAATGGAAATGTATCCGAACGAAGAGTGTGTCATTGTCGGTTGGTATCATACTCATCCGGGATTTGGTATCTTTTTGTCGAACATGGACCTGTTTATTCACCATAACTTTTTTACGCAGAAATGGCATATCGCTTTGGTTCTGGACCCACACGCCAAGGTAAGCGGCTTTTTTACATGGGATCGGAACCAAACACAAATGTTAGCGAACCGCTTTGCTTGGCCCTACTGGGCGCATTCGTCATGGTAATGGTGCCCGGTTGATGTAAGGGGTACGGCCTTGACATAGGATTCTGAAAGCATGATACTAGACCTTGATGATAGACCAAATACGGATAACAAACAGAATAGGGTTATAGAGTTACGCACAATGGAAGAACAACAAGGCGAATTTCTTCGCATTACCATCGATGATATTAATGAAGCCAATAAATTAAGCTTGCACTGTCCGATTTGTGCGAGTCCTGTATATCGGGATGAACCCAATGCGCAAATGACCCCTTATGAGTGCACCGATTGCGAGGCGATTTATCATAAGGCATGCTGGGAAATGGCTGGTGGCAAATGTGCGATTATCGGTTGCGACTGTAAAAAAGCGCGGCCGTATGGTTCTAGCGCACCGCAACCTGCGACACCGATCAATATGAAAAATGTGGCGGGCGGCCGTGGTGATAAAGGGCCGGAGCCTTACAATCGGTATAAAGCCCAAGAGCGCCAGATGCAGCGCGAAATGCAAGGGGGGCTTTTCCGCCGCTTATTTGAATGGCTCTTGCGCCAGATTCGTATTTTAGATGAGTAGATTTGAGTCGATGAGAATCCGGCCGATTATAGTGACGAGTGAGGCTCCCTTTTTTGGGGAGCCTTGTGCTTTATGTGGGGAGCTGTTCCAAGTTGATGATATTGTGGTTCGCTGCCCTGTGGATCGCGTGACCCACCATACCGATTGTTGGGAGGCGAATCGGAACGAATGTGTGGCGTTGGGATGTGCGGGGCGCGGCCGGATTATTGGGGCACCAAAAGCATACAATCCACAAAATCGTTTGGAGCGAGAAGAAGCGCCGATTCGGGTGGTTGAAGGGGAGATCTTAGAGGCGGCCGAAGCGCAGGAAGAACGTGTGGGACAATATTTCAGTTCGAAGCGACGTCTACGTCTGCGCTCTTGTTTGATCTGGGCGATTATTTTGACCTTGATTAGCTGTGGCTTCGTGTGCACGATTCTTTACACAACTGGCAGTTTTCTTTTGGAAGAGGCTGGCAATTTTATCAATCAAATTTCAACGACACCTATGCCTTGATGAGGATGAGGCGGGATGGGGGATTTGACCCACACAAGGGATAAATCTCACGGCTAGAGTAGTACCCTGCGGGCTGGGGATGTGGTGCGTTGGTAAATGGTTGGTATGGGGTATGAATTTGCGGGGGATGTTTTAGAATGGGCCTATTCACTCACTATAACGTCGGTTTTTGACCGGTTGACCCAAAACGAGAAGGATGGAAAACATGAATAAGATAGTGATACGCTCATTGGTCGAGATTGCGGTGATTTTGCTTATCGGGGCTGGTGTGGCATTTGCGGGAAGTCAAAATGGGGCGATGGCTTTTGGGATGCCTTTGTTTACACTATTGGTGATATTGGCTTTTGCGATTCAAGCGATCGTCTTTGTCCCATCGTTTATTAATCAGACGGAACATTTTTTTGATCTGACGGGGAGTTTGACTTATATCACGCTGGCGATTTTAGCGGTAGTGCTTTCGCCAGAAATGGATCCCCGTAGTTTGATGTTGATGACGCTGATCTTGATTTGGGCCGGCCGTTTGGGGGCGTTTTTATTTATGCGGGTGCGTCGCTCGGGGAAAGACGGCCGGTTTGATGAGCTAAAAGTGTCTTTCTGGCGATTTTTTAGCGTGTGGATGATTCAGGGGTTGTGGGTGACGTTTACGGCGGCGGCCGCGTTTGCGGCGATGACTTCGGCGAACCCACGGCCGTTGGGAGCGTTTGCGATTATCGGGCTTGTGGTCTGGATGATCGGTTTTGGGGTGGAAGTGGTGGCGGATAAGCAGAAAACTCGTTTTCGAGCGGATGAGGCCAATAAAGGGAGATTCATTACGGCCGGTTTGTGGTCGATCTCGCGCCATCCCAACTATTTAGGGGAGATTATTTTGTGGATCGGAGTGGCGATTATCGCGTTCCCAGTTTTGCAAGGGTGGCAGTGTGTGACGATGATTTCACCGATTTTTGTGATCGTCTTGCTGTCTATGGTGAGTGGTGTGCCGTTGCTTGAACGACGAGCTGATGAGAAGTGGGGTGGTCAAGCGGATTATGAGGCTTATAAGGAGAAGACGGCCGTTTTGATTCCGGGGATTTGGTAGGTTGCTTGCGTTGCGATTTGGATTAGACAAATCGCGGTTCACGATTGAATTGTTATCTGGCCGCTCCGAGGCTGGCTAAGAGTCGTCTACCTAGCCCATACGGATGGGTGGGTTGTGGAGAATGAGGGTGGTGTGCAGGCTTTATTTATTTAATTGGTGGTAACCGGTGTGGTTGGTAAGACGATGGTAAAGGTTGTTCCTTTGTTTCGCTCGCTATTGACCCAGATGCGGCCGCCGTGTTGCTCGATGACCGAGCGAACAAGAGCTAGACCGAGTCCCATTCCGTCTGGGTGATTGTCTTGGGCGATGGTAGAGCGGAAGAATTTGTCGTAGATGTGTTTTTGGTCAGCGACAGAAATACCCATTCCGGTGTCGGAGACATTGATAATCGCTTGCCCTTTGACTTCGCGGATGCGGACACCGATGCGGGCGTGGGGGCTGGTGTAACGGACCGCGTTGTCTAGCAGCTCTGAGAAGGCTTGCTGTAAGCGGTAGGGGTCACCGAACATGGGGGGGATGTGTTTGCTCATTTGGAAGACAAATTGGATGTCTTTTTCTTCGATTTCATCTTTAAATTTGTGAATGACGCGGCGCACGATGTTGTCGATTTGGCACGGCCGTTGGCTGATGAGGCCAGATTCTAGGCGGCCGATATCGAGCAGTTGGGTGACCATTTCGCTGATATGATCGACACTTTCGACGACCCGTTTGGCGTAAAGCTCTTGGGTGTTGGTCAGGTTGCCGGCCGAGGCGAGTAGCTCGACGTAGCCCCGAATCGAGGTGAGTGGGGAGCGCAGATCGTGCGAAACAGAGGCGATGAATTCATTTTTAAGCTGGACGAGATTGCGTGCTTCGGTGACATCGTACATGGTGACAGAGCGGCCGACCCCCTTGATCGGGGTGACATGTACCATGTAGACCAGATTATTGCCCGCTTCGAACTCTGCTTGGATGCTCATGCTGTCCAGAAAGGGTTGGCAGACAAATTCGCACATCATTTGGTCTTGAATCGCCGTTGTGGCGTTTAGCCCTTTGGGGTCCGCTTCGGCGATTTGTAAGACTTCACGGGCGGGGGCATTGACCATCAAAATATTGAAATCGTCATCGATAATGAGGGTTGGTTGTTCCCCTTGGTAAAAGGTTTCGTGCAACTGCATGCGCTGGTTGTTGCTGGCGGTAAAGGCGTTGGCGTTATGGATCGCCATCGCGCTGTAGGTGGCGAGCGCATTGAGGGTGCGGACATTTTCTTTGGTAAAAGTAGCCGGCCGTTGGCGATTCATGACCCCTAGAACACCGATCGATTCCCCTTGCCAAACGAGCGGGACATAGACGAGTGAGCGAACGAGATAATCGGTTTTGATTTTGCCGGGGGTGGTGTCATTGGGGTTAAGAAGGAGCAGCTTTTTCGTTTCAAACACCTTGCCTGCGAGCGAAGAACCAATGGGAAGGCGGAGCTGTTCGCTATCGATGTCGAGATTTTGAGCTGATTCGACATAGAGTTCGTCCCTATCTTTGAGGAGTAGATGGCTCGATTCAGCGGCCGTGACGCTGATGGCGGCTTCTGTAATACGGTCTAGTACCTGTTGCAGATCGAGTGATGCTGAGAGGGATTTTGAAATCTCGTGTAGGATGTTCATTTCCCGAATGGTACGACGCAATTTGGTTTCATTGACCACCAATTGTTGGGTCAAGATGTCCCGTTCTCGTGCCAAACGCCCTTCACGCAAAACGCGATCAAGCATGGCCATCATTTCTTCGACATTGAACGGCTTTTTTGCGTATTCACGTACCCCTAGACGGAGTGCATTGACGGCAACTTCCTCGGAGCCGTGTGCGGTGATTAAGACCGAAGGGATGGTGATTCCATGATCAGAAATCGCTTGTAGCATTTCTAATCCGGTCAAATTAGGCATCATCACATCGGTGATAATGAGGTGAGGTTTGTGAGCTAAGGCGAGTTGTAATCCGCGCTGGCCGTCTTCCGCTTTGAGAACACGGTATCCTTTTGGTTTGAGGATGTGATCGGCAATAAAGTTGCAAATTTCAGGCGAATCATCAACGACAAGAATTAGTTCATCCATTGAGCGTACAGTTGTATTTAGATTTGGAGTAGGGATGATTGAAGAGGTTGGATTGGAGTATAGCAAGGGATTATCCATTTCAGGCTCTTCCCTTGCTCACTACGGGGAGATGCATAATGCAGAGCCAATATTTATACATTAATGAAGCAAATTAACCTTTCGGTATCCTACCATAGCACTATTGATTATCGCAAATGGTGCTTTGAGTTACTGATTAAATCTTTACCCTAACTTGGGTGATGACAAAGAACTGGCGTGTGTTTTGATTGACAATGTGTGTACGGGTTACTATATTTGCGCTGGAGCTATAGAACAAAATAGGAGTAACTGTAGTATGGCAGAAAATGCGGAGAAAAGAATTGTACATTTGTCACGATCTATTGCGATGATGCGTGATTTGACGACACATTTGTCTCAGGCTTATGACTATAATTATGGTCACGAGGTGCAAGACCGCTTGGACCGGCTGATTGGGAATTTAGATGAGGTTGTTATTTCATTTGACCAACTGCGTGATCATTTGGCGTTAGTGATGGTGGATGAGAGGGATGGTGCTACGGTTTAGGGTTGCCAGCCGCGAGATTGTCGGCCGACTTTTTGTAGAATTTCATTGATTTCCTCCCCTGTGGCGGGGCGAGGAGCACCACCGACCTGAACAACGGCCGGTAAAAATTCAAGTTGTTCAACCCCTTCGGGGGAGAGCCACACATGTAATACCCCTGTATGGGGATCGCCATCGATATCAAAGGCGAAATTGCCGAGTCCATACGCGACCAGCGTTTTGTTGGTTTCATCGTAGCGTAGCCCTTGTAGGATATGGGCGTGGTGACCGATGATGAGGGTGGCACCACCAGCTAGGGCGGCATCGACCAATTCTTGCTGGTCTTCTGAGGGGGATGGGAGATACTCGATTCCGCTGTGAAGCACGACAATGACATGATCGACTTGGCTGTTGAGAGCGCTGACCTCCGCTTGGAGTTCGTCGGGGCGGGCCCAGGCGAGACCGGCTGTGGTGTCGGTTGCGTCCCAGCTTTCAACTGTAAAACCGTTTGGTTCGGGAGAGA
>WTJY01000386.1 GCA_011524645.1 Anaerolineales bacterium
GTTAGGTTTACAAACAATCATTGAGATTAGACCCAAACGAGGCCAGTGTGCGACCCTGACTGACTGACAAAAGTCAGCCAAACTAAGTTGCCAGATGGGCAAAAACTTCAGTGGTTATTTCCAATTGCCATAATCGCTTGTCCACATCAGATTTTGCCGAGAAACAAGGTTCTAAATCAGGCAGAGGAGACAAAAACAAGCGATCAATTAAATCCCATCCCTTGATTCGGGCGCGTCGAACCCAGCGCCAGCCGATTTTGAGATAGCTACTACCGCGAAACCAATGGGCATCCACGAAACGACGTTGCTGTGTTTCAACCACAACTGTCCCTTGAGAAACAAGAAACAAAGTAGCCACCGCAAGCACAAAACAAAGCCGATTTAAAGCAGGTGCTTGACGTAAGCGAGAGCTTTCTAGTTGAAAACCATTTGACTTGTCATCTAAAAAGGACTCTTCAATATCAAATCTCAATCCATATTCGGCAAATGTTGTCCGTGAAGTGGGTTGAGAACTGAGCAAATACCAGCATTCTTGGCTATCTAACGGCTTGCCAATGGCTAAATGAACTGGGCCATATTTCTGATCAGTCACTGATATGTGATGAAAACAATGGGCTTGACTCCGTTTGAGTGGTAAATTGCCAATTTGAGTCGCACGTTTTCCTGGTCGATAAACCCGCAGGTTTTTTTTCGCTCGAATCGTCCATGCCCATCCCAAATACGCTTCGCAGTAAGCCATCAACCCTGTATCGACAAAGCCACGATCTGCTAATAACATGATCTCTGCATCTGCTGGAATTATGCCTGTTTAAGCAGTCAATCAGTTCTGCATCGATCTGACTAGGGACGCTTTAAATCCATCTTTCTGCAACCCAATTGCATGATGAACATGCATACAAGCGGATACCTAACGGCATCTTCTGTTTGGCCCCACAGTTCGCACATAACTGGGAAGAGGGAAACCATTGATCAACTAACTGCACTTGTGACCCATAAAGCTGGCTTTTGTAAGTTAGTTGTCGGACCAACTCGCCAAACGGGACATCGCTTATGTGCTTAGCCAGACGGCGATTTTGTACCATACCAGAGACATTGAGGCTTTCTGAGCCGATAAACCCATAACTTTGAGTGATCTTCGTGGTCGTTTTGTGCAAATAATCCTGACGGCCGCGCCGAATTTTGGCATGGCACCGTGACAACTTCTTTTTGGTTTTCCACCAATTATTGGATTTGGCGAAGGTATTGAGGTGTACACAGCCGAAGCCTACTTTGGGTTGACAGGGTTGGAGCGACCTATCTACGTTTAGTCGACAAGCCTCCGGCGGCCCCTACGCGGGGAGTGGCCGGGAACATCCCTACACACGGTGTAGTAGGTATCCTCATAGATGCCAAAGAGGTGCAAAAATCGCCTCAAAATGTTACTTAAATATTCGATTTTTTGGTCTTGACAATGGGGTGCACATTAAACCGAACTCAATCCCTTCTGCTAAGTCATAATAAAATCATCAGGATCGATTGTATCGGCATTTATCATTGTTTATTAGTATTTGTCATTGCTTATCATTGTTTGTCTCGACTGAGTATGAATTTCTCAAATTAATTCATTCATGAATGGTACTGTGATAGATTCAAGTAGCTTAATTTTGCTAGTCCTGCTGGATTCGGTGGGACTTAATCAATTAACAATTGTCATTCCCACCAAAATGGGAATCTAACTCTGTTTGAGCATTTGCCCCCCTGCTTATGCAGGGATGACAGCCCTGTAAATCGACTGTTTTTGAACAATTGACACTTATCCCACCAAATTCGGCAGTATCAGTAATTTTGTAAATAATTTAAGTGTTGCTTGCTTACAGTAAAAAGATATTCAGAGTGCTTTTTTACCTATAAACACAATAATTCCAAATCACACCAAAAATTTCGTCTATTACCGCCTATTACTTGAGGTACACAAATATGCCACATTCACCCTTAGAGCTATCAGGTGAGACTCTTGTTGATGTTTTGTTTTCGGTTGTTCGGGCTAATCCTAGCCAAACCGCTTACATATTCGTCAAGGACCGAGGTCGAACTGAGCAAAAAATGACCTATTGGCAACTTTTTCAGCAGGCCAGAGCGATCGCGATGACTCTGCAACAAAAGGGTTATCAAGAGAAGTGTGTCCTTCTCCTTTATCCGCCGAGTCTTGATTACATTGTAGCTTTTTGGGGGTGTCTATTGGCTGGAGTTACGGCCATTCCTGCTTACCCGCCTAATTTTAATCGGCCGATAGACCGTCTTGAATCGATTGTGACCGACGCAAAACCGGTAGCAGCTATTACAACAGACGCTCTAGTCGGCTCTCTTGTCTATCACTTTGGCAATCATTCTGGGCTTGAGCATATCGACTGCATCTCTACAGATTTGCTTGATGTTTCGGATGAAGATTGGGTTCCGCCTGCTATCGACGCTGATCATATCGCGTTTTTGCAATATACCTCTGGGTCTACATCGTTGCCGAAAGGGGTGATGGTCTCGCATAAAAACCTGATGCAGAATGAGCAGATTATTTGTGAAGCTTTCGGGCACACACAAGAGACTGTCGTTGCCGGCTGGCTTCCGCTCTATCATGATATGGGGTTGATCGGCAATGTCATTCAGCCACTTTGTCTGGGCCGTACTTGTGTCCTGATTTCCCCGCTAGATTTCCTTAAAAAGCCTGTTCTCTGGCTCGAGATTATCTCTAAATACAAAGTAACAACGAGTGGTGGCCCTAATTTCGCCTATGACTTGTGTGTACGCAAAGTAAAACCTGAGGACATCGCTAAACTGGATCTCAGTAGCTGGCGAGTCGCTTTCAACGGTGCGGAGCCTATCCGTGCGACAACGTTACAAGCCTTTAGCGATACATTTGCGCCCGCTGGTTTTGATCCACGTGCCTTTTATCCTTGCTATGGTTTGGCCGAAGCGACCCTCTTTGTTACAGGTGTGACACATATGACAGGGCCTGTTATCAAGCGTTTTGATGCCTCCGCTTTGGAGGAGAACCGAGCTGTTCCGGCTGCAGAAGGGACCATGTTGGTGGGTTCCGGCCGTTTATGGGGGGATCAAAAACTTTTGATTGTTGATCCAGACAGTGGGCAACCGCTATCGGACAATGAGATTGGGGAGATTTGGTTGCAAAGTGATTGTGTTACCCGTGGTTACTGGCAACGACCAGCCGCAACAGAAGAAACCTTTCATGCTTATACACATGATGGCCTAGGCCCCTTTCTTCGGACCGGAGATTTGGGCTTTTTGAGTGAGCGCGAGCTTTTTGTTACAGGACGGACCAAAGATTTAATTATTATTGACGGCCGCAACCACTACCCTCAAGACATTGAACATACAGTTGAACGGACAAATGATGCTGTCCGTCCAAGCGGTTGTGCTGCTTTTGCTGTAGATCATGAGAATGAAGAACAACTTGTCGTAGTCGCACGTGTTAAAATGCAGGGGGCCACAGTTTCCATAGAGCAACTCAGACAGGAAATTATAGGAGCCATCGTGGAGACACATCAAATACGCCCGCATGATATTGTCCTTATTACGCAAGGGAATATTCCGAAAACGACAAGCGGTAAAGTACAACGTAGGCTTTGCCGGAAAATGTATCTTAATGGACACTTTGGTAGCATATTAGACTCCGCTTAGGTGAGCTTCATGGAACAATTTAGTCACACACCATCTATACAATCGATCCAGAAATGGTTGATCGAAAGAGTTGCTGATCTTCTCGCTGTCCCTGTCGCCACGATTGATCCAACTGTCCCTATGGCCGACTATGGTCTAGCTTCTCGTAATGCGGTCACTATCGTTGGTGACCTTGAAGAATGGCTCGATGCTGATTCTTTGTCTCCAACCCTGATATGGGAGTACCCCACCATTGAGGCATTGGCTGAGTACCTCGGTGGCAAAAGTGATTTTGAACAGATGGAATTTTCATCTACTGTTGATCAGGCTACGGCCGAGCCGATCGCTATTATCGGCATGGGATGTCGCTTTCCATTAGCGAATGGGGTAGAAGCTTTCTGGCAGTTATTAGTGGATGGTGTCGATGCGATTCGCAAGGTTCCTGAAAGCCGCTGGGCATTAGATGATTATTATGAGCCCCAATCAGGTGTTGCCGGTAAGATGAACACAGAGTGGGGCGGATTTGTTGATAAGCATGATCAATTTGACTCCGCTTTTTTCGGTTTATCCCCTCGCGAAGCATCTCGTATGGACCCGCAACAGCGTTTTACGCTCGAAGTTGCTTGGGAAGCACTTGAGCAAGCCAATATCTCGCCCTATACATTGAAGAATAGCCAAACTGGGGTGTTTATGGGGGTGGCGAGCAATGATTACAGCCGTTTGCAGTTGAGCCAGCCCCAATGGGTTGATGGCTATGCGGGAACAGGCAATGCGTTTAGTGTTGTGGCCAATCGGCTTTCTTATTTACTAGATCTGCGTGGCCCTAGTATCGTTGTAGATACCGCTTGCTCTTCTTCATTGGTTTCGGTTCACTTGGCTTGTGCTAGCTTACAACGGGGTGAGTGTACATTGGCCTTGGCTGGTGGTGTGGGTCTTATCCTTTCTCCTGAATTAACGATCTCTTTTTCTAGTGCGGGAATGATGGCGGGGCACGGTCGCTGTCGTACGTTTGACCAGCAAGCGGAAGGGTATGTCCGTGGAGAAGGGTGTGGCCTTGTTGTTCTTAAGCGTTTGCGCCAAGCTGAGGCGGATGGGGATCGGATTATCGCTGTGATTCGAGGCACGGCCGTTAATCAAGACGGCCGTAGTAATGGGCTGACCGCACCGAACCAGAAAGCACAAGAATCAGTTATCCGACAAGCACTAGCCAATGCGAAACTTGAGCCTCGCCAAATTAGCTATGTCGAAGCGCATGGGACGGGGACCCCTTTGGGTGATCCGATTGAAATTAATGCGCTCAAAAATGTATTGATGGCTGGCCGTGAAGGGCAACTTTGTGCGATCGGTGCTGTCAAAACCAATATTGGACACTTAGAAGCGGCCGCAGGGATTGCCGGCCTGATTAAAACAGCATTGGTTTTGCAACGAGGCATCATTCCTCCAAATTTACATTTTGACACCCTAAATGAACATATTGATCTTGCTAATACATCGTTTGTTGTGCCTACGAAAAATCAGAAGTGGATTGGGGCGATGCGTGATCGATATGCAGGGGTGAGCTCTTTCGGGTTTGGGGGAACGAACGCCCATGCTGTGTTGCAACAGCCACCAACCCTATCTGAGACGCCTGATACTATTTCACGGCCGTATACCCTCTTGCCGTTTTCCGCTAAATCTGACCGCTCTCTTCAAATGCTTGTTCAACAATATCAAGCAATGACCGCCACAAACCTGCATAATGTGGCCTATACAGCGGCCAATAAACGAGCTCACTTCTCGCAACGTTTGGCGATTATCGCGGGCACACCTGATGATTTACAAAGTAAGCTCGCAGCCTATCAATCGGGAGAGCCGGATATCGTTGGGGTAATGCCATTTAACCGACGATCCATAAACGATAACCCTATCTTTGTGTTTCCGGGGCAAGGCTCCCAATGGGCGAGTATGGGGCGAGAGTTGTTTGATCGTGAGCTTGTTTTTCAACGTGCTCTGGTTGATTGTGAAAACGCGATGAAGCCTTTCTTTGGCGAATCTTTGATCGGCTTGGTAACTGGAGAAATACCGCTTGACCAGATCGACTTTATCCAACCGGCTTTATTCGCCATGGAAGTCGGGCTGGCGCGCTTATGGGAATCGTGGGGGATCAAACCTCGGTTTGTTTTGGGCCATAGCATGGGGGAAATTGCTGCGGCCCATATCGCTGGAATCCTGACATTGACCGATGCCGCACGTATTATTTGTGTGCGCAGCCGTTTGCTCAAAAAAGTAAGTGGCCAAGGGGGGATGTTGTTGGTCGAGCTTTCTCAACCACAGACAGAACAACTGATCTCTGCATATACGAACAGCGTATCGATTGCTGTGTGTAATAGTCCCGATTCTACCGTTTTGGCTGGAGATTTGGCTACGTTAGAACTTATTTATGAGCAGCTAGATATTGCGGGAACTTTTTGCCGTTGGGTTAAAGTTGATGTCGCTTCACATAGCCCACAAGTTGATCCGCTATTGACAGAACTCGCCGAGTTGTTACAACCGATTGCGCCCCAAGATTCACAAATCCCTTTCTTTTCAACGGTCACTGGAAAATGGATGTCTGGGTCTGAGATGACGGCGGATTATTGGCTCCATAACTTGCGTCAGCCGGTTGTGTTTTCCCAAGCGGTTCAGGCGTTACTCCATGATGATAACCGACTGTTTATGGAGATGAGCCCCCATCCGATATTGCTTCCTGCTATACAAAATATTGCGAGACTGACGGAGCTTGAGGATAGAAATGATGATGTTTGGGTCCTTCCTTCTTTGCGCCGTGAAAATGTCTGGTTTACGTTGCTAGAGTCTTTGGGACAGCTGTATGTCTTCGGTTTTGAGGTCGATTGGACGGCCGTTTATCCACAAGGTAAGTCGATCACATTACCCACCTATGCGTGGGATCACCAGCGGATTTGGTTTACGGATGATGAGACTTTGGTACAGGCACAAAATCGTGTGTCTGTGAATTTGACCTCCTGTTTGCTGGGCGTACCTCATACGGCTCCCGCGCCTATGTTACACCCTTATTGGGAGGTGCAACTGGACTTACAGCAGTTCCCATATCTTTCCGACCATCAAGTCGAGAGACAACCTGTCATGCCCGCTGCGGCCTATTTAGAAATGGCTTTGGCAGCAGGCTATGAACTCGAACATACTTATCCAGTGGTATTGAACCAAGTTGCGTATGAGCGTCTTCTCTTCCTTCGTGATGAAGCTGCATCTCCCGTTGTCCAGACCATTTTAAATCCTGTTGCCGATGAAGCATGGCATTTTCGTGTGCTGGCGGCATCAGATTCGGATCAAACATGGCATACACATGCGGCCGGAACGATGTTGTTAGGGCACAATAATGAGGAACTCGCTCAGTTGTCCTTAGAACAGTTGCAAACACGCTGTACAACGGCCGTAGATACGGCCGATTTTTACCAACAACTTGCCGCAAGCGGATTGCACTATGGACCGGCTTTCCAAGCGATTCATCGGTTATGGCATGGGGATCAACAATGTGTTGCCCAGCTCGCTCCCTCTAAGATACTAAATCATTTGCTGGATCCTACTATGCTAGATGCGGCATTTCAGACGGCCGGTCTCCTCTTACCAGATGAATTTGCCGATGGCACACCTTATTTGCCCAGCTATACAGAGCAAATGACGTTGCTGGGCACGCCTCCGGTTGGACAATCTCTTTGGGTTTATGCACAGCTTGTTGAAGCGAACCATCAGACATTGGTGGTTGATATCACCATCATGGATGAGGCAGGACACCCTTTCGTCTTGATTAATCGATTCACGACTAAACGACTTGATCGCACCGCTTCTCTTGATCGGAAATGGGATGATTGGCTATATCACTTAGATTGGGAGATGTCTTCATTGTCTGAGACCTCAACGCCTGAGATATCGACCCGCCTAGCAAATGAACAGTGGCTCCTGTTTGTGGACGCATCTGCCATGATCGGGAAACCGCTTCAAGATTTATGGGCCAATCAAGGGATTGTTCCGATTTGTGTCACGCATGGTGAGGGCTTTCAGCAACGTGATGCGTCTCATTTCGAAATCGATCCAAATCAACCGGATCACTTTCAACGCCTCTTCCGTGAATTGCCCCAAATACCGACCCAGATCGTTTACCTATGGGCCTTAGATGTACGGGAAGTAGCTGAGTTTGATATGGGCATCGCCCCTTTGATTCATCATGCACCGCTTCACTTGATTCAAGCGATTGCCCAGATGGGGTGGCGAGACGAGCCTCGGCTCTGGTTTGTAACGCGTGGGGTCCATGCGGCCGAAATGATCGATGAAGAAAGTGTGGCCCATGCATCCTTGTGGGGACTTGGTCGTGTGGTCGGGCATGAGCATCCTAATTTGCGCTGTACTTGTCTTGATTTGTCTAACCCGCAAACGAGCCAATGGGCACATGATTTGTTACAAGAGCTCAACGCGCTATCGGACGAAAACCAGATAGCTTGGCGAGAGAACGGCCGTTATGTGTTACGTCTTCTACCTTATCGTACGGGAGGGGCATCGTCGTTTGTACAAGCGAACAGCAGAGCTTACCAGCTTGTATCGCAACAGCCAGGGGTACTAGATCGATTGTGTTGGCAGGTCGCTGTGCCACAAGCTCCAGAGCCAAACCAATTACAGGTCCAAGTGATGGCGACAGGGCTTAATTTTTTAGATGTGTTGTCCGCGATGGGGATTCGACCCGATGATGATGGGGATGGCCCATTGCGTTTTGGTGGAGAATGTGCGGGAATTGTTACGGCCGTTGGGGCTCAAGTGACCCGCTTTGCGGTGGGAGATACGGTTTTGGGGATAGCCCCCGGTAGTTTTAGCCAGTATATCAATGTGAATGCTGAGTTCATGGTGCACAAACCGGATCATCTTGGTTTTGCTGATGCGGCCACTATTCCGATCAACTTTATGACGGCTTATCATGCTCTGGTTAACTTAGCTGATCTGCAGCCCGATGAACGGGTGCTTATTCACTCGGCGTCTGGTGGGACAGGAATGGCGGCGATACAGGTGGCTCAAAAGTGTGGTGCTGTGATTTTTGCCACGGCCGGTACAGAACAAAAGCGAGATTACCTCCGATCATTGGGCATTGAGCATGTGATGAATTCTCGTTCTTTGGATTTCGCTACGGAAGTCATGGAACTGACCCATCGGGAAGGGGTTGATGTCGTTCTGAATTCACTTACGGGAGCTGCGATTCGTAAAGGGCTTGAGATTCTTGCACCATATGGCCGCTTTATGGAAATCGGTAAGCGGGATATCTATGAGGACAACCCTATCGGTCTACTGCCGTTTCAGAAAAATTTGACTTATTCGGCGATTGATTTAGCACGTATGGCGGTGGAGCGACCGGCCCGAATGGGGCGCATTTTACAACAAGTGATGGCTGGATTTGTCGATGGTGAGTTTACACCATTACCCAAGCGTACTTACCCAGCAGCCGAAGTAGGCGACGCATTCCGGTATATGGCCCAAGCGCAACATATAGGCAAACTGGTCGTCACTTTTTCAAAGGAGGAAGAGCCTCCCTTAATTTCCTCCCTCTCGCCTGAGACGATCTTTCGCTCAGATGGTGCCTATTTGATTACGGGCGGGTTGGGTGGTCTGGGGCTAGCTTTTAGCCACTGGATGATCGCTGAAGGTGCGAAGCATTTGACATTAGTGACTCGCCGTCAAACTTTATCAGCCTCTTTACAAGAGGAAATCGACCAAATGGAAGCGGCTGGAGCAACGGTCACGATCGCCACTGGTGATATGGGAAATCGGGATGATGTAGAGCGGATTGTACGAGTGATGAGCAGCCGAGACATTCCGTTGCGAGGGGTGATTCATGCGGCGGCCGTTTTGGATGATGGGATTTTGCTTCAGCAAACGGCAGAACGTTTCGTCGCTACGCGTCGGGCAAAAATGGATGGGGCTTGGTATCTCCATCAAGCGACATTTGGACAACCGCTTGATTTCTTTGTTTTATTTTCTTCGGTTGCTTCTTTGATCGGTTCCCCTGGACAAGGAAATTACGCGGCGGCCAATGCGTTTTTAGATGGCCTTGCCCATTATCGCCGTAGCCAAGGCTTGGTTGGTCTTTGTATTAACTGGGGGCCGTGGGCCGAGGTTGGACTTGCGGCCGATAAGGGGAATGTTGGCGGGGTTCGGCCGATTATGCCGCAACAAGGTTTAGAACTATTCAAACATTTACTACAAGTTGATGTGCACCAAGTTGGTGTCATGTCTTTTAATATTCGGCAATGGCAACAATTTTTCCCCAAAGTGTCGCAATGGCCCTTGTTTTCTGACCTAATGGTGGCTGATCATCAAGCGACTAGACGTGGCGATAAACAACTACTCAATCAACTTAAAACCGCATCTGTCACAGAACGCCTAGACCTGCTCGAACATCATTTGTGCCAAATTATTGCCAAAGTGCTGCGTTTGCCTCAGGGACAGATCGATCGGGAAACTCCTTTGGGGTCATTGGGCTTTGATTCACTTATGGCATTAGAGCTGCGGAATCGATTAGAGGATGATTTGGATCTAAGTTTGTCAGCAACCCTGATTTGGAATTACAAAACTGTGTCTGAATTAACACCCTACTTGTTAGGGCGTATGGGGCTGGATGCCGTAGAAGGTCTAGGTGATGAACCCGACACAAGTGACGAACCAACCCTCGAGCTTTCAGATGATGAAAATAATGCGCTTTCATCTCTGATGGAAGCATTAACAGATGTATCCGTTGAAGAGCTTACTGCTCGCTTATTGGAAGAATCGTAATTTATGAGTGATCCTATTTTGCAACTTATTCAAAAACTGCCCGCAGATAAACGGGCTGTTTTGGCGAAGGCTTTACAACCTGTGCCCGAACCGATCGCTTTGGTCGGGATGGCTTGTCGTTTTCCGGGCGGTGTCCAGTCTCCTGATGCGTTCTGGCAGATGCTGGCTGAAGGGCGTGACGGGATTGTTGAAGTTCCGCTAGATCGTTGGGATGTGAATAATTTCTACGATCCTGATCCACAAGTTTCAGGCAAAATGTATACTCGCTATGGTGGCTTTTTGCCTAATATGGCCGATTTTGATGCGGAATTTTTCGGTATTTCTCCCCGCGAAGCGTTGCGAATGGATCCCCAACAGCGGTTGTTATTGGAAGTAACATGGGAAGCACTTGAAAATTCAGGGGTTAAGCCTTCAATATGGGCGGGCACACAAACAGGAGTGTTTGCGGGCATTCTGACCAATCAATACACAGCCCGACAAATGCAAGCGGATCGTATTGGGGCGATTGATGATCCTTATTTTGGTATTGGTACATCCAATAGTGTGGCGGCCGGCCGTATCTCTTATTTCTTTGATTTCCAAGGGCCTAGTATCTCGGTAGATACCGCCTGTTCTTCTTCGTTGGTTGCGTTGCATTTGGCCTGTGAGAGCTTGCGACGTGGTGAATGCGAGCAGGCGATTGTGGGAGGCGTCCATGTGGTCACTCTGCCAGAAAGCATGGTGAATGCTTGCAAAATGCAGATGTTGGCTGCGGACGGCCGTTGTAAAACATTTGATGCACACGCAGATGGCTTCGCTTTGGGTGAAGGGTGTGGGGTGGTTGTCGTCAAAAAATTGGGTGATGCCCGCCGCGATGGAAATCGCATCTTGGCCATTATACGCGGATCGGCGGTGAATGAGGACGGCCGGAGTAGCAGCCTGACCGCGCCCAATGGGCTGGCTCAACAAGCCGTTATGCGCCGTGCTTTGCGCCAAGCGAAAATAGACCCTGCCCTAGTCAGCTATGTGGAAGCGCATGGCTCTGGTACGGCGATGGGGGACCCTATCGAAATGGAGTCGATTCAGGCGGTGTACGGTCATGCAGAACGGCCGTTATATGCCGCGACCGTAAAAACAAATATCGGACATTTAACCGCTGGTGCTGGCGTTGCCGGATTGATTAAAACCGTATTGGCTTTGCAAAATAAAGCGATTCCTCCTCTTTTGAATTTTAATACGCCTAATCCCAATATCCCTTGGGCAGACATTGATGTTCAATTGCCGCTTGAGCCTATTTCATGGCAACCGGTTGAGGGCCGGTATCTAGCTGGTGTGAACTCCTTTGGTTGGTCCGGTACCAATGCTCATATTATTTTGGAAGCAGGCGATGACCAGAACTTGATGTCACCTGCTTCTTTGCCAGAGACCGAAGAGCCTGTTATTTTGCCCCTTTCTGCTCGAAGTCGAACCAGTCTTGAGCAACAAGCGCACCGCTTGGCCCAATTTATAGAGGATGATTTAGTTCCTCTGTCGCAGGTAGCCGCGACTTTGCAAACTGAGCGTGAAGTGTTTGCGCAACGGGCCGTGATCGTAGGACATGATTCAACAGCAATCATATCTGCTTTAAGAGATTCATTACCTGTCGTGACCGCCCGCACCACAAATGAAGTTGTTTTTATGTTGCCCGGTTTAGGAGATCAGTATGCGGGGATGGCTCACCAACTCTATCAAACAGATGAAGATTTTCGGCAAATGGTTGATGTCTGTTGCGACATGATTCGCCCTGCCCTTGATTGTGATCTGCGCACATTGATTTATCCTGACAGCCATATCACCCCTTCTGCTAGCAAAAATGGTACCAAGTTGAATTTCCGTCAAATGGTGGGGCGAAGCGGTCATGGTGACCAAAGTGCAAGCCCCCCGTTAAATCGTACTTGTTATGCCCAACCGGCCCTATTTATTATTGAGTATGCTTTGGCCCAATGGTGGCAGGGTCGTGGGGTTCAGCCAGACGTGTTGATTGGCTATAGTTTAGGCGAGTATGTTGCGGCTTGTTTAGCTGGCGTATTTACTTTGGAAGATGCACTGAAATTGGTTGTCAAACGAGCTCAATTGATTGATGCGTTGCCTGCTGGGTGTATGTTGGCTGTGGCTTCGCCTGTTGAGTTAGTGAGGGAAATGTTGCCTGATACATTGTCGATTTGTGCGATCAATGGTGCGCTGATGACTGTGGTGGGGGGGGATCAATCGTCTATAGAGGCGTTTGCCCAGTTGTTACAAGCCCACGGACATACTTATCGATTGTTGCAGACAACCCATGCGTTTCATTCCCATATGATGGAATCGATTTGTCAAGATTTTCGCGCCTACTTTTGTGCACAAATTACGCCCAAAGCACCACATACGCCTTTGGTATCTAATGTGACGGGGACATGGCTAACCGATCAACAAGCGATGGACCCTGACTATTGGGTGCAGCATCTCCGACAACCGATTCAATTTGTTAAGAGTTTACAAACCCTTTGGAAAATTGATTCCCCTCTTTTTTTGGAGGTCGGAATGGGGCAAACATTAACAAGTTTGGCTTTGCAGGCTCCCCAGCGTACAGAGTATGGGGTGGCTATTTCTAGTCTGCCCACCGCCTATGCCCAACATACGACGCTGGCATATCTCTATAAAGCTTGGGGGGAATTATGGTCGGCTGGTGTATCTATTATATGGCCTCATGGTGATGTTCGGACACGTACTTTGCCCAATTATGCATGGGCGCATCAAACCTATTGGATCGATTATCGACAAGCGGAACAGCACCGTATATCGACAATACCAGATAAACAGCCTTTGGAAGATTGGTTTTATTTGCCTACATGGCAGCGGCAACCCACTGTAGCGAGCCACTCGATGAAACACTGGCTGCTGTTTTCGGATAATCACGGTGTGGGGATTAAATGGGCCCAGGCTTTAGGGGAACGAGCGATTGTGGTCACGACTGGGCCGAAGTTTTTACGCTTACGCGATAATCATTACAGTCTTGATTTTGCCGATATTGATCACTATAAAAACCTAATTAAACACTTGTGTGATACTAATCAGATGCCAACTGTTGTGGCAGATTTGCGCGGATTGAATGATGAATTCGAAATAGAGACCGGTTTTCAGCAGGTGCTTTATTTGAGCCAAGCACTGATTACACACGTGCCAGAAGGATCCCCGTTGACTTTGTGTTTGTTTGCCAACCAAGTCCATGACGTGTTGGGTGGCGAAATGATCACACCGGATAAAGCAACCTTGCTTGGCTTTGTACGTGTTTTACCTAAAGAACATGCCCATTTGCAGACTCGTCTGCTTGATTTACAGCGGGATAATCTACCCCAATTCGCACTGCTTGCGGCCGATATTGAACAAGATGCTGCCGCACCTGAAGTGGTTGCCTATCGTGGGAACGGCCGTTGGATACAAACATTTTCCCCTACACAACTGTCCCAGACTGTCACGCCTCCGCTTAAACCGAAAGGGGTTTATTTGGTCACGGGTGGTTTAGGAACCTTAGGGATGGGGTTAACAGAAGAGCTAGCAACCCAGTTGGATGGCGGCACATTGATTTTGGTAGGGCGGACACCGCTTCCGCCTCGTACTGAGTGGGATGCTTCCCATGATGATAAAAGGGTGCAGAGACTGGTGCAACATATACAGATGTTGGAAGCGAAAGGGGTTACCGTCTTGGCGGTTACGGCCGATGTCGCCATTTGGCAGCAGCTTTCGTTCGCCCTAGATCAAGCGGGTCTTGAACAAGTGGATGGGATCTTCCATCTGGCGGGTGTCCCGGGCGAGGGCTTGATTCAATTTAAGACGCCAGAGATGGCTACGGCCGTATTTGCCCCTAAAATTCAGGGCACTAAAAATTTAGTCCGCTACTTTCCCCATGTTGATTTCATGGTCCTTTACAGTTCTAGTAATGCGCTGCTGGGTGGGCCGGGTGAAGTCGATTACTGCGCTAGCAATGCATTTCTGGGTGCTTTTGCACAACAACGATCACTGCAGGGCTATCAGACGATAGCTTTAGATTGGGGAGCTTGGGAAAAGGATAGTTGGCAAAGTGAGATTCTTTCAGCTTTTCCTGCTTTGGTTGAAAAGATCGGCCAGATGCGCCAAAAATCAGGTATTTCTTTTGCGGAAGGACATCAGGCGATGTGGTCCCTTCTGGCGACTGGGCAACCGCACTGGCTAATTTTGACACAACCGATCGATGTAGTGCGGGCGCAATGGGAGTCTTTGTCAACCAAAAACCTACTTGCCGAATTGGCCACTGATCATGGCCCACGTTTCCCTAGGCCCAATATTCGTACCGCTTATGTTCCCCCTCGTACTGAGACAGAGAAACGACTGGCCTTGATTTGGGCCGAAGCTTTGGCGATTGAAGAGGTCGGGCTCAACGATCATTTCTTTGAGCTGGGGGGGAATTCATTGATCGGTATGATGATTATGAACAAGATAGAGCAAGCTTTTGCTATCAAACTTTCGGCGGCCGCTCTATATGAAGGGCCAACTATACAAACCTTGGCTGGGCTGGTTCAGCCTGATACGGCCACACAGACTTTAACGGAGCATGCGCAACGTGGCGCGACACGACGATCACGCCGTGCCCAGCAACGTAACCAGCGCAGGAGATAATGGCTATGACAGATAATTCTATTGACCCCAATGCGATTGCGATCGTTGGGCTTTCCGGCCGCTTTCCGCAAGCAGAAAACACCCGTGATCTTTGGCAGAATTTACGCAATGGTGTCGAAGCGGTTACCCAATTTACTGATGATGAATTACGTGTTGCTGGTATTCCAGAAGAAGATTTGCGCTCTCCGGCTTACGTGAAAGCGGGTGCGATTCTTGAAGATATCGATTTGTTCGATGCTTCCTTTTTTGGTCTTACGCCACGCGAGGCCCAGATTATGGACCCGCAGCAGCGCATTTTTTTGGAAGAGGCTTATAAAGCGATCGAAGAAGCGGGCTATGTTCCGGCACATTATGACGGCTCGATCGGCGTTTTTGCTGGTGTTGGGTTAAGTACCTATTTGCTCCATAATTTGTTGCCCAATACAGATCTTGTCGAGGCTGTTGGGCAATTGCCTATTGTGCTCGGGAATGATAAAGATTCTCTGACGACACGTGTGGCCTATTTGCTTGATCTGACAGGGCCCTGCTTGACCGTACAGACGTATTGTTCTACCTCATTGGTGGCGATCAGCATGGCTTGCGAACATCTCATCGGTGGGGCGTGTGATATGGCCTTGGCTGGTGGAACTTATATATCGGTGCCACAAAAGTCCGGTTATTTATATCAAGAAGGGGGGATCATGTCACCGGATGCCCGCTGCCGTGCTTTTGATGCGAAAGCGAAGGGGGCACCGTTGGGAAATGGCGCGGCCGTCATCTTACTTAAGCGGCTTGAGGATGCTGTTGCCGATGGGGATACAGTTCATGCGGTGATTAAAGGATGGGCGGTTAATAACGACGGTGCTCTGCGTGTCGGTTACACTGCGCCAGGTGTGCGTGGACAAGCTGGTGTTATTCTTGAGGCACTTACCAATTCCGGTATTGAGCCGGAAAGCATTAGCTATATAGAAGCGCATGGAACAGGGACCGCTTTGGGAGATGCCATTGAGTTCCAAGCCTTGAATAAAGCGTTCGAAGATCTGACGGATCAAAAAGGATTTTGTGCCATCGGGTCTGTGAAAACAAATGTAGGCCATTTGGATCGCGCGGCCGGTGTGACCGGTGTGATTAAAGCGGCACTGGCTCTCAAAAACAAGCAGATTCCACCCAGCCTAAATTACGACGAGCCAAATCCCGATATCGATTTCAGTGATACCCCGTTTTTTGTCAATACGACTTTGCGTGATTGGCAAGAATCGCCCGATTTCCCACGCCGCGCAGGTGTTAATTCATTTGGGATGGGGGGGACCAATGCCCATGTCGTTTTAGAAGAAGCACCTGAGATGATGGGCGATGTCACATCACGGCCGTACCATCTACTCACCTTATCAGCCAAAAGCGAAGCTGCCTTGGATTTGATGACTTCTAACTTGCTGATGCATTTGGAAGACAATCCTGACTTGGACTTGGCCGATGTCGCCCATACGTTGCAGCGCGGTCGCCGAGCCTTTGCCCAACGACGTACCTTGGTCGCTAGTGATGTTGCCGATGCAATCGCTGGCTTAGGGAACCCTAAACGATTGCGTCACCACATGGCCCCGACGCAAGATGCCCCTGTGGTGTTTATGTTCTCCGGCGTTGGGGACCAATATATCAACATGGGGCGGGACCTGTATGATACGGAGGTGCGTTTCCGGCAAACCGTTGATGAGTGTGCCCAACAATTGCATTCACTCCTCGGTGTTGATATTCGTGAGCTGCTTTATAGCGAGCCGCACGAGTCTAAGGAAAGCGGCCTGAATTTGCGTCAAATGTTAGGACGTCAAACGCAAACGAACTCTGTTTTGCAACGTACGGAATATGCACAACCTGTCATCTTTGTTATTGAGTATGCCTTAGCCCAATTACTACTATCGTGGGGGATTCAGCCTGATGCGCTAATCGGGTACTCCATTGGAGAATATGTGGCTGCGTGTGTGGCTGATATTATCACATTGCCTGATGCACTTCGTCTCGTTGCCAAACGGGCCAAATTGATTCAAGACCTGCCTGAGGGGGCTATGCTAGCGGTACCGCTTTCGGCCGTAGATGCTCGACCTTATTTGCAAGATGATGTCGTCATTGCGGTTAGCAATAGCCCGAAAACGTGTGTGCTTTCTGGGACGAAAGAGGGAATCGCGGCGGTGATGGATGCCTGTCAAGCGGATGGAATTGTTTGTCGCCTGCTTGAAACAAGCCATGCTTTTCACTCCCCCATGATGACCCCGATTGCAAATCAGCTAACAGACCTTGTTCGTACCATTCATTTACAGCCTCCCCAAATTTCGCTTATTTCGAATGTCACCGGGACGTGGCTGACCGACGAGCAAGCGGTTGATCCAACCTATTGGGCCCAGCATCTGTGTGAAACGGTACAATTTGCGGATGGGATCACAGAGTTGTTGAGTCTGGAAAATAGCTTGTTTTTGGAGATCGGGGCGGGGCAAAATTTGGGGTCATTTATTAAACAGAATCCTGCTTGTCCTAAAGAACAATGGGTACGGATCGTTTCTATGTTACGCCATAGAAATCATGCTCAGTCTGATGTGTCCTATAGCCTTCATATGTTAGGGGCACTGTGGCTTAACGGCTATCCTATGAATTGGCAGGCTTTCTATGGAGATGAGAAGCGATTACGTATACCGCTCCCTACCTACCCCTTTGAACGGAAAAGCTATTGGATTGATCCACCAGAAAATGCATCTCATCAGGCCCACTTGCCTGCAGTTCGAGGGAAGAAGCCCCTGGTTGCTGATTGGTTTTACACATTTGCGTGGGACGAAACAGAACTTCCCACGCCCGCTCTGTCTCAAAAAAATGTTTTGCTTTTTTCCGAAGACGATCAATTGGCTGAGACATTACGTGCTGAAAAGCATCAAGTGAGCCATGTTCGTCTTGGGGGTGCATTTGCAACATTGGAAGATGGGCAATATGTGATGCGTCCAGACGCACCCCTTGATTATTTAGAGTTATGGAAAGCATTAGATGAGAGCGGTCGTGTGCCACAGCGCATTATTCATGATTGGAGCCGCAGCGTAGCTATTGATCTCGAGTTTGCCGAGACCCAGCGGCTAGGCTATTACAGCGTGCTTTATTTGACCCAAGTCCTTAGTCGAGAAGTCGAGAGTGAGGTTACGCTTTTACTCCTTACGAATCATACGCAGCCCATTGCTCAGACGGCCGTTGTGCCGGAGAAGGCACCGCTACTTGCGGCGGCACGTGTCATTCCGCAAGAAAACCCGAATATCCATTGTCGCTTGTTAGATATTGATGATCAGACCAATTATTCTTTATTGGCAGCCGAGTTGATGACCGATGATAAAAATGCGGTCACCGCTGTGTATCGTGAAGGGGTTCGTTATCAACAAGTGGTAGCTCCCGCGATTCTTGATCCAACACAAACCCGCTTGAAGCAAGGTGGCGTATATCTCATAACTGGCGGTCTAGGAGCGGTCGGGCTGACACTTGCTGATTATTTGGCTGAAGCGTATCAAGCTAAATTAGTTTTGTTAGGTCGCTCTGGGTTGCCTCGTCGAGAGGAGTGGGGTCGCTATTTAACCGAAGATACGAACTCGGTGTGGGCTGAAAAAATCAGTCGAGTACAGGTGATTGAACAGAAAGGGGGGCAAGTCTATTGCCTGACGGCAGATGTTACCGATTATGATCAGATGGCTGCGGCTATTCAACAGGCTGAAGCTCATTTCGGATCACTTAATGGGGTGATTCATGCGGCCGGTTTGACAAGTGCGACCGCTTTTCAGCCGATTCAAATGATGGAACGGGCGACTAGTGAAGCGCATTTTTCTCCTAAAGTGGCTGGAACTTACATTTTAGAACAGGTGTTACACGGCCGATCTCTCGATTTTTGTTTGTTGATGTCCTCGATCTCAACGGTTTTGGGCGGACTTGGCTTTTCGGCTTATGCGGCCGCAAACTTATTTATGGACCTGTTTGCTCACAGCCGGAATCAGCAACCCGATTCTTTTCCTTGGTTAAGCGTGAATTGGGACACATGGCGTGTATCCACGGCCGCGCCTGAGAATACGATGTCTTTGGGTGGGTCTATTGCGGAATTTGAAATGACCCCAGAAGAAGGCCAGCAAGCCTTTGCGTTGGCACTCGGGACTGATCAGAGCCAATTGATTAATTCGACCGGCGATTTGAATGGACGCATCAAACAATGGGTGCTATTAGAAACCTTACAGGCTAAACCGAAACGCCTGATTGCGGCTGTGGAACGGCCGCAATTAGAAACCGAGTATGTGCCAGCGACCAATGAAATGACCCAACGTGTGGCGGCTATATGGCAGGATGTTTTAGGTATTGATCAGGTTGGTATCCACGATAATTTCTTTGATTTGGGTGGGAATTCACTGATCGGTTTACAACTTATCAATAAGATTCAAAAAGAATTTGATGCCCAAATTCCGGCCGTGACGCTGTTTGAGGCACCGACAATTGATGCATTGGTGAATTTCTTGCAACCGGAACAAGCGAATGTGATTGACACGGAAGCGGAAGTTTTGTCTGCACGTCGTCAAAAAGCGGGCCGTCAAGCTGATCATCAAGGGATTGCGGTTATCGGGATGAGCGGCCGTTTCCCCGGTGCTGTGAATGTGGCCCAGTTCTGGCAAAACCTGTGTGATGGGGTTGAGAGTATTTCTTGGTTTGATGAAGACACGTTGCAGGCGGCCGGCGTAAATCAAGAAGAATTTAATCACCCCAACTATATCAAAGCTCGGCCGATTATCGCGGACGCGGACCAGTTTGATGCCAACTTTTTCGGGTATAGCCCCCGTGAAGCGGAATTAATGGACCCCCAACAGCGACTGTTTCTAGAATGTGCTTGGGAAGCATTGGAAACCGCTGGCTATGCTTCAGAAAAATATAAAGGGCTTATCGGGGTGTTTGGAGGGGCGAATCTGAGTACATATATGATGCGCTTGGCTCAAGACCCGGTGTTGGCCAACAATGTGAGTGATTATCAAGCGGTGATTGGGAACGATAAGGATGCATTAACGACGACCGTCTCCTATAAACTGAATTTGCGCGGTCCTAGTTTTGCTGTGCAAACGTTTTGCTCCACCTCCTTGGTTGCGACCCATTTGGCTTGTCAAAGCTTGCTCAATGGGGAATGCGATATGGCTTTGGCTGGTGGGGTGTCTGTTCGTGTGCCGCAAAAAACCGGCTATGTCTTTATGGATGGGGGGATGGAATCACACGATGGGCATTGCCGCACATTTGATGCCAAAGCGAATGGGACACTGTTTGGGGATGGTGTGGCGTTGGTGATGCTCAAGCGGCTAGATGAAGCCCTAGAAGATGGGGATATTATTCATGCGGTTCTAAAAGGATCTGCGATTAATAATGATGGGTCACTCAAGGTTGGTTATACGGCCCCTAGTGTTGCGGGGCAAGCCCAAGTGGTCGAGATGGCGCAAGCGAATGCGGGGGTTCACCCTGAAACGATCGGGTATATTGAAGCACATGGGACGGCCACAGAGCTGGGCGACCCGATTGAAGTTTCTTCATTGACCCGTGCTTTTCGCAAACAAACCGATAAAAAAGGCTATTGTGCCATTGGCTCGGTGAAAACCAATATGGGGCATTTGGATCGCGCGGCCGGTGCAACTGCACTCATTAAAACCGTGCTATCGGTCAAGCATGGGGTCATTCCCCCGACGCTTCACTATGAATCCCCTAATCCGGAAATCGATTTTGCCAACAGTCCATTTGTGGTCAATGATAAATTAAATAAATGGCCGGCTGTGTGGGATGGGGTCCGTCGTGCCGGTGTCAACTCATTGGGTATGGGGGGGACCAATGCCCATGTCGTGGTTGAAGAGCCGCCGACATTACCGCCATCTTCGCCCTCGCGATCCACACAACTTTTTCTTCTTTCGGCGCGTACCGAGAGCGCGTTAGAAATGGTTACTGATAACTTCATCCGATTTTTGCAAGATCATCCTACGACAGATTTGGCGGATGTCGCCTTTACCCTGCAAACAGGCCGTACCGTCTTTGATCATCGGAGGATGTTGACTTGTCAAACGGTGAGTGAAGCCCTGACCGTTTTAGAAAGTCGCGATCCGACACGTCTTTTAACCAATTACCAACGGAATACAAATCGATCGGTTGTCTTTATGTTTCCGGGGGTAGGCGATCATTATTTGCAAATGGCTCGTGATCTATATGAACAAGAAGAGACATTTCGTTATACGATTGAGCGTTGTTGCGAACTTATCGCACCGACAATCGGGCATAAGATCAAAGATCTGCTTTACCCTGAACAAAAACAGAGCCTAAATGGGGCAAATGGTCTGAGTTTTCGAGCGATGCTGAATCGGAACAAAACCGCTGCCTCCGCAGAAGAGAAAGCACTGAACGAGACGGCCGTGTTACACCCCTTGCTTTTTAGTTTGGAGTATGCCTTGGCCCAATTGCTTTTGTCGTGGGGGATTCAACCCCAAGCCATGATCGGGTATAGCCTAGGTGAGTATGTTGTTGCTTGTTTGTCTGGTGTGTTTTCCCTTGAAGATGCGCTCAGGTTGGTTTGCCAACGGGCTCAGATGATTGAAGATGCCCCCAAAGGGTATATGTTGGCGGTATCCTTGCCATTGGCTCAGGCGGAGCGATATGTGACGGAGTCGGTTTCGCTAGCCGCTCACAACGGGGAAAATACCTGTGTGTTAGCGGGTGAACAAACCGCTATTATTCAGCTCGAAAGTCAATTGAACGCGGCCGAGATCGCTAATCGCCGTTTGCCTACGAGCCATGCCTTCCACTCACATATGTTGCAACCACTGGCCGAACCGCTTATTGGATTGGTCGAATCGATTACCTTGAATCCACCTCGTGTGCCATATATTTCTAATGTGACTGGTGATTGGATTACATCGGAAGAGGCGACCGATCCCACATATTGGGCACGTCATATGTGTCAACCGGTTCGCTTTCACGACGGCCTACAGACTCTTTTTCAAACAGCTGATCAAATTTTGTTAGAGGTTGGCCCCGGCCAGTCACTAGGCTCATTTGCCAAACAACACCCTGCTTGTCCGCGTGAACAAGTGGGCTTAATTATGCCCACATTGCGCTATCGCTATGATAAGCGGTCCGATATCTCGTTTTTGCTTAAAACCTTGGGCCGATTGTGGCTGTTAGATGTGGAAGCGAACTGGACACAATTTTACAAGAATGAGTTTCGCCATCGTGTGCAACTGCCTACTTATCCGTTTGAACGACAGCGTTTGTGGGTCGAACCGGTGATTCCAAACGGCCGTGTAGCTGACTATAAGGGGCATACACCCGAGGAAACAATTTCTTTAGTCCCACGTGACGAGATCGATGACTGGTTTTATTTGCCTGGCTGGAAGCAGGTAGCACCTAAGAAACAAGTTGCAACGATGCCTGCCCAGACATGGCTTCTTTTTGTTGATTCTCATGGTGTTGGGGATGGGTTGACAGAGAGATTGCAAGCGGCGGGTCAAACCGTTCTTCATGTTAAAAACGGCACTCAGTTCAGCCAAGATAGCGACACAAGCTATACGATTCAGGCTGCATTGCGCCGAGATTATGATACGCTGCTTCGTCACCTGCGCGATGTAGGACAATTGCCCTCCCACATTGTCCACCTATGGTCTGTGAGCGAGACGGAGGCGATAAGGCCCCTCGATTCTCTGGCGCAAACATTAGATATCGGCCTATTTAGTCTTGTTTCTCTCGTACAGGCGTTGGGGGAATTCGATATCGATCATTGCATGATTTCGATTGTGTCTACCGGTGTCTACAATGTGACTGGTGGGGAAACGATTTGTCCTGAAAAAGGAACCCTTGTGGGGCCTTGTCGTGTTATCCCCTTGGAATATGCCAATTTGGCTACGCGGGCTATTGATGTGCAGCTGCCACCCACGAACGGCCGTTGGCAATGGGATGCATTATTTGACAATCTGCTCGGTGAGCTGACGCAACCATATGCTGGAGATCAGGTAGTGGCTTTGCGATCCCATACCCGCTGGTTACAAGCGTTCGAACCGCTCAGGATTGATCCGGTAACGGCGCAAAAACCACCGATTTTACGTGATGGTGGCGTCTATTTGGTGACCGGTGGTTTAGGTGGGATCGGTCTGGCGATGGCTGAATATTTGGCTGAAACGGTGCGTGCCAAGCTGGTCTTACTCGGCCGTACCCCACTGCCCCCCCGTGCGAGCTGGGATGATATTTTAGAAGCGCAGTCTGATCAAAAACTGGTTTATAAATTAGAAAGCGTTCGGCGCCTAGAGGCGTTGGGGGCTGAAGTTTATACGCTGGCCGTGGATGTGGCGGATGTCGATGCTGTGCACGTAGCCGTGGCTCAAACGCTTGATCGATTTGGTGCTTTGCACGGTGTGGTTCATGCGGCCGGTGTGCCCGGAGTTGGCTTAACCCAGCTTAAAACGTTGGAAACGATCACTCGCGTTATCGCCCCTAAAGTACAAGGGACGCTCGCATTAGAGCAGGCCTTAAAAGACGCTGGAATTACGCTTGATTTCTTGGCTTTGTTTTCCTCTATTACTTCTGTGACTGGTGGTGGCCCAGGACAGATCGATTACTGTGCGGCTAATGCCTTTTTAGACGCTTACGCTCAAGCTCGGTTAGGGGATGAACAATACGTTTTATCGATTAATTGGGGGGAATGGCAGTGGAATGCTTGGGATGATGGCCTGAGCGGATATCACGACCAAGTCCAGACCTTTTTCCGTGAGAATCGGAAGCGTTTTGGGATCTACTTTGCAGAAGGGGCCGATGCATTCGGCCGTTTACTCACCTACCGGCTTCCTCAAGCGGTTATTTCAACCCAAGACTTTCGCGTGGTCGCGAGCCTTAGCCAAGAGTTTACGGCTGCGAATATCTTAACCCGTATTTATGAAGACAAAGAGAATCGGCCGCGCCACGCTCGCCCTGCGCTCGGAACCTCTTATGTGGTGCCCCGCAATGATCTTGAACAACAAATTTCCGATGTTTGGGGTTTGATGCTGGGAATTGATCAGGTCGGTATTCATGACAATTTCTTTGACTTGGGGGGCAATTCATTAATCGGGATTGATCTGATTACCGCATTGCGTCGCGCTTTGGATAAACCGGACATCCCGGCTCATATTTTGTATGAAGCTCCCACGATTAGTGCTCTCAGTGAATATTTCGCATCTAGTGATAGCAAGGTGGCGATGGTGGAAGCTCGCCAAGACCGCGGTGAGAAACGACGCGCCCAACTCAATGCACGGCGACGTGACCGCAAACGAAATCGTAAATAGGAAACTGTCAGCCAGTAAAAACAGAAAGCGACTCAAATCCCTGTGATCTACGCACTGTTACGTTGCTTTGGTCCGTGAAACTCGATCTTACGACTTAAGGTTAATGACTGAACTATTATGGCAAAAGAACATATGACACAAACTCCAATCCATAACGCAATCGCCATCGTTGGCATGGCTGGGCGCTTCCCTGAAGCTCATTCCGTTGCCGATTTTTGGCATAACGTGCTCGAAGGTAAAAAGTCAATTCGGTTTTTTACGGAAGAGGAAGTGCTTAGAGCTGGGGCTGACCCTAACTTGGTTTATCACCCAGATTATGTGAAAGCGGGATCAATTATTGAAGACATCGACCTTTTTGATGCCTCATTTTTTGGCTTTACGCCACGTGAGGCTGAGGCGATGGATCCTCAGGCACGTCTGTTTTTGGAGTGTGCTTGGTGGTCCTTGGAAGATGCTGGGTATGATCCCCATCAATATGCGGGGTTGATCGGGATTTTTGCTGGGAAAGGGTTTTCCAACTATATGTCCAACAACCTATTTACCCACCCTGATTTGGTCGCGATGCTGGGTAAACTGCAGATGGCTATTGGCAATGAGCGAGACTCATTGGCGGCCATGACGGCATACAAATTGAATTTACGTGGCCCGAGTATTTCGGTGCAAACATTTTGCTCCACATCGGCCGTTGCAATTCATCTCGCGTGTCAGAGTTTGTTAATGTATGAGTGTGATATGGCTCTGGCGGGTGGAGTCGCGATTGATCTTCCGCAAGGGGTTGGCTATCTTTATCAAGAAGGTGGGATATTGTCGCCGGATGGATCTTGCCGCACCTTTGATAATCGGGCCCGAGGGAGCGTTATGGGAAATGGGTTGGGTGTAGTGACGCTCAAACGGCTAGAAAACGCGATCGAGGATGGTGATCATATTTATGCGGCGATTCTTGGTTCGGCGACCAACAATGATGGGATCAGTCGCGTTGGGTTTACCGCGCCCGGTTTGAGTGGCCAAACGGCCGTTATTCTGGATGCGCTCAATAATGCTCAGGTACCGGCCGAGACGATTGGCTATATTGAGGCCCATGGCACAGCAACACAACTCGGTGATTCAATTGAATTGGCGGCGATGATTAAAGCCTTTCGCAAACACACGGACGAAACAAATTTTTGTGCGATCGGTTCTGTCAAACCTAATGTGGGGCATTTGGACCGTGCTTCGGGGGTGACCGGGCTTATCAAAACAGCAATGGCACTTAAAAACCAAGTGCTCCCTCCACATCTCAATTTTAATCAAGCCCATCCCGATGTGAATTTGGATCAAAGTCCTTTTTACGTGAACACCCAAAAAAGGGTATGGCCTGCGGCTGATGCACCCCGTCGCGCGGGTGTAAGTTCATTTGGATTGGGGGGAACCAATGCCCACTTTGTGTTGCAAGAAGTGGAACAAGCACCAACATCACGGCCGACCCAATCACATCATTTGTTGGTTTTATCGGCCCGAACAGAAACCGCATTAGAAATGGGGACCGTCAATTTGGCGGACCATTTACGCGAGAATGACACACTGGATATCGCGGATATCGCCTATACCTTACAGGTCGGGCGACGCTCTTTTAACCACCGACGAATGGTTGTGTGTCATGATGTTGCGGATGCGATCGTTGCATTGAGTGAGCAATCTCCTACTAGAGTTTTTACGCGTGAAGATCATTATCACGAGCGGCCGGTTACGTTTATGTTTGCAGGTGTGGGGGATCACTATATCAACATGGGGCGTGATTTATACCAACAGGAGCCGATTTTCCAACAAATGGTGGATCATTGCTGTGCTTTGGCCGAGCCGTTGCTTGGGTATGACTTACGTGACAAGATGTTTGATGACACCGATGTGCATGATGAGAAGAATCGTCTGCGCCAAATGTTGGGGCGTCATATGGAAAAGCAAGCGGTGCAGGAAACGGTCGTGGCCCAACCGATCGTTTTTATTCTTGAATATTCTATGGCTTATTTGTTGCAGTCATGGGGGCTTGTCCCCCAAGCGGTGACCGGTTATAGCTTAGGTGAATATGTGGCCGCTTGTGTGGCGGGTGTGTTCTCGCTTGAGGATGCCTTGCGTTTGGTGATTAAGCGGGCGCAACTGATTCAAACATTGCCCGAAGGGCGTATGGTGGCTGTTGCGGCTGCGCCTCATACGGTACGGCCTTACCTCAGTGATAAAGTCACTTTGGTTGCCCAGATGAGTACAAATGCGATTGTCCTTGGTGGCGTTCCCGAGGCTGTCCAAGCGGTCGAAGCACAATTGGCTCAAGCAGGGTTGACCGCGCGGCCGCTTGGCACAACCCATGCCTTTCATACACCGATGATGGAAGATATTCTTGATCCATTGCGTCAAGTGTTGGAAGAGCTAGATTTTAATCGGCCGCAAATCCCTATCATTTCCAATGTGACCGGCACATGGATTAAAGAGATCGATGCCGACTATTGGCTAACCCATTTGTGTCAAACGGTTGTCTGGCATGAGGGGATGACCGTATTGGGCCAAAAACAGGGTGCTCATGCCCTGATCGAAGTTGGGGCGGGCACAGCACTCACATCTTTTGCTTATCAACAGCAGCCGGGCCGAGTGGTGGTATCTACCTTTCCTAGCCAATATGACAAAGTGCCTGATCTCGCGTTTCTCTTGCGATCTGTTGGGGAGCTTTGGCTGACAGGCGTGACCATTGATTGGGCTGCAATGTATGGCGATGTTAAACCGCGCCGTGTTTCTTTGCCGGGATATGCGTTTGACCGACAGCGATATTGGGTGACACCCGATCCGCGTTTTGCCGCGCTTTGGAGCAACAGTTCTGATCCAGATCTGTTGGCGAAGCTGCCCGCCATGAGCGAGATCATCAGTGATCCTGTTGTCTCTGAGTCGGCCGAGGTGACACCTCAGCGAAAAGAAAATATTGCCGATTGGTTTTATAAACCGAGCTGGGAGCCTGCTCCGTTACCATCTAAGCTACCAAACGAAAGGTTTCATAGCTATCTGATTTTTATTGATGAATCTGGTCATGGTTTAGCCATTGCCGAAAAGATAAGAGAGGAAGGTCAGATCGCCTATACCGTAGGGGTCGGGGACGCCTTTGATTCTGTTGGTGAACAGGCTTATGTGCTAAACCCGAATCGTTCAGATGATTATCGTGCATTGTGCCGAGCTCTGGAAGAACGGGGTGACTTCCCCCAAATGATTCTACATATGTGGAGCTTGTCTCCAAAAATGACAACGGTCGTTCGCCCCGACTTGTTTTCTTCCGCCCAAGAGCTTGGTTTTTACAGCCTGTTGTTTTTTGCACAAGCGTTGACCCACTTTAATATAAATGAGTCTTTGGAAATCGTTGCTGTCATGAATAGCGTGCAATATATTTTGGCGGATGATCATATTCAACCTGAAAAAGCACCGCTCCTTGCTATTTGTAAATCGATTCCCCAAGAGTATCTTACGGTCTCTTGTCGTACAGTTGATTTGCCTCTTGAAACTGAGGAGTTCACCACGGTTTTATGGTCAGAGGCGATGGCTGAAACGGCCGATTTAGATGTCGCCTATCGGCATAATCAGAGGTATCGGCAAACTTATCATCCTATACCCTTGACTGAGCCTAACGCCCCGAATATACGCCAAGACGGGGTTTACCTGATCACCGGAGGAATGGGAGATATCGGGTTGATCTTGGCGACTCACTTGGCTCAGGCTTACGGTGCTAAATTGATTTTGGTGGGGCGAACCGCTTTGCCTGCACGTGAAAATTGGGCTGACTGGTTACAGTCCCATGATGAAACTGATCGAATCTCTCGCCGCATACAAAAGGTTTTGGAAATAGAGGCGTTGGGAGCTGATGTCTGGGCGGTGGCGGCCGATGTCGCTGATCGTGATCAAATGAACGCGGTGCTGGCTGGGGCCATAGAACGATTTGGTGCGTTGCACGGGGTGATTCATGCGGCCGGCGTGTCTGATGACCAAGCATTTAATGTGATCCAAGCGATTGAACCCGAGCACTGTGCATTGCATTTCCAGCCCAAAGTGTATGGGACCTATGTTTTGGCGGATTTGTTGCGTGACCGAGAGCTTGATTTCTGTATTTTATTTTCCTCGTTGTCGTCTGTTTTGGGTGGTTTGGGATTTGTTGGGTATACGGCCGCTAACTTTTTTATGGATGTGATGACATGGCAGCAAAACCTGATAGCGGCGACTCCATGGCACACCGTGAACTGGGATACATGGCATACACGAGAGGGGCAACATGATATTTTGGGTGGGACTTTGGCGATGTATGAGATGGAGCCCAAGGAAGGGATCATCGCGTTTGAGCGGGTGATTAGTCAAACGGACTCTTATCATTTAGTCAACTCGACAGGGGATTTGTACTCTCGTATTCGACAGTGGGTTCGTTTAGATTCTATTCGAGGAGAAACGGTTACAGGGGCTATCAGTTATGCATCGCGTCCTCAGCTTTCTACAACGTTTGTGGAGGCTAGTAGCGGTTATGAAAAACGGATCGCTCAGATTTGGCAAGATTTGCTAGGCATTGAACAAATCGGCATTTACGACAACTTTTTTGATTTGGGTGGTAATTCCTTGATCGGATTGCAAATTATTGCTCGGATTAAAAAGGAGTTTGATATTCAAGTTCCCATTGTTGCTTTGTTTGAAGCTCCTACGATTAGTACCCTCGCCAAATATCTGCGGGCAGATCAAAAACAGGAGAAGAATTTACTTGAAAAGCAGCTGATTCAACGGCGTAAAAAGGCACGGAAAAAGCGCGGGACGCAAGAGATCGCGATTGTGGCGATGGCCAGCCGTTTTCCACAGGCGGATCATATCGATCAATTTTGGAGCAATTTGTGTCAAGGCGTAGAAGCGATTACCCGCTTTAGCGAAGAACAATTGCGTGCGGCCGGGATTCCGCCAGAGATTTATAATCAGCCCAACTATGTGAAAGCGCGCCCTATTCTTGAAAATGCGGCCGCTTTTGATCCCGTCTTTTTTGGCTATAGTCCTCGCGAAGCGGAATTGACCGACCCACAGCAACGGCTATTTTTAGAGACCGCTTGGCATGCAATGGAGTTGGCAGGATATGATCCGACGACGTACAGTGGCTTAGTGGGGGTGTTTGGTGGCTCGAATATCAGTTCATACGTTCTTGATCTAATTAGTGATCCCGATTTTGTCCGTTCGCTAGGAGCCTATGAAGCAACCTACCAGATGGTTATTGGAAATGACCGTGACTCGCTGGCGACCAACACATCATACAAGCTTAATTTGCGTGGCCCTAGTTTGTCCGTCCAAACTTTTTGTTCGACTTCGCTGGTGGCGGTTCATTTGGCTTGCCAAAGCTTGCGCAATGGGGAATGTGATATGGCGTTGGCGGGGGGTGTTTCAATTCGAACCCCTATTGAATCAGGCTATTTTTATCATGAAGGGGGGATGGAGTCCGTTGATGGACACTGTCGTACGTTTGATGCCAACGCCACCGGCACACTTTTTGGTGATGGTGTCGGTTTGGTGGTTCTTAAACGATTGGATGATGCGCTTGCGGATGGGGATTATATTCATGCGGTTGTGAAAGGATCTGCGATGAATAATGATGGGTCGCTCAAGGTTGGATACGCTGCCCCGAGTGTCGAGGGGCAGGCGGATGTGATCGCCCTTGCTTTCGATGATGCTGGGGTGACAGCTGATACGATTGGCTATATCGAAGCACATGGGACGGCAACGCGCATTGGGGACCCGATTGAAGTGGCGGCACTGACCCGCGCTTTCCAGCGCACCACTGAACAAACTCAGTTTTGTGCGATCGGTTCGGTAAAACCGAATATCGGGCATTTGGATCGAGCGGCCGGTATTTCTGGGTTGATTAAAACGGCGATGGTGGTTGAACGAGGTGTGATTCCTCCATTGATTCATTTTGAGACTGCGAATCCAGAGATTGACTTTATGAATAGCCCCTTTCGGGTGAATACACAGCTCAAAGCATGGCCGAAACAAGATACTCCACGCCGTGCTGGAGTCAGCTCATTAGGCATGGGTGGGACCAACGTCCATGTGGTGCTTGAAGAGCCACCATTGCGCAGTGATTCTGGGCCATCACGGCCGTTTCAACTGCTCACACTTTCGGCTCGTACAGAGGATGCGTTGGCCCAAATGAGCCAAAATTTGGTGGACTACTTAGATGATCATCCTATGGCCTCATTGGCTGATGTCGCGTTTACGCTTAATGTGGGACGGGCGCGTTTCGATTGGCGGCGCACGGTCGTATGCCAAACGATCGAAGACGGTATTTCTCGTTTGCTTCAACCCGACGGCGTGTATGATCGTGCCCAAGAACGGCCGTTTGTATTCGCCTTTCATGATACGGTTTCTTGTCAGACATGGGACCTTTACCGCACAGAACCGGTTTTCCGAGCGGAAATTGATGAGGCCCATGATTATTTGTTCTCACAAATGGGTTATCAACTGCGTGATGCGTTGTACCCAGAGCTAGGGAACAAAAATGATGACCAAGCATTGCAGTTGGTTCTGCCTGTCATTCAACAAATCGCTCTCGCTCGTTTGCTGATTAGTTGGGGGGTGGAACCTAAGATTGTGACCGGATATGGTTTAGGCGAGTGGGCGGCCGCCTGTATTGCCGGTGTGTTTGTGGTAGAGGAGTTACTGGCTTTGTTGGTTTATGGGGCGGTTAATGGCCGTGATGAAGCGACGGGGGAGTTGCTTCTTTATACCCCTGACATGCCTGTGGTACAAACGGTCATTGATGGGATGAACCGCCGCCCCAGTAAAATGATGTTGTTGGTTGATGGTGAATGGCTGCCTGAAACTCAAGCTGGGTCGTCTACATTTTGGGGCAGGCGATTACAGCATAAATCAGATTTTACGGCATCGATCACTGAACTGGCTAAAGATCCGCTTCGGGCGGTGCTAGATATGGGGGCTGGCTTATTGAGCCAACTGGTGACGAATAAGACGGCTGAAATGGAGTCAGAAATGGTGGCCTTACATGCATTGCCATCTGCCGATGGTAATGGAGATGTAGAGGGGCATCTCACGGCCGTTTTGGGGGAGATATGGCAGCATGGCGGGCAAATCGAATGGGCTGTTTATTACGGAGCGGAAAAGCGACATCGTGAACCGCTACCGACATATCCATTTGCCCGTGATCGATATTGGCTGAACCCCAGACGGCGTCAGTTTGCCGGTGTCGGCGTATTAGAGGCGGATTTGGCAAATTCTGATGATCCCAATGACCCGATTGCTGGATTGGATATCGCCAATATGACACCGGAAGATTTGCTTGATTATGAACCCGACAAAATTGAATCGCTGACAGATTGGTTCTACACCGGATCATGGCAACAAAAGATTTTGTTACCACAAGACAATCGAAGCCGTACTTGGTGGGTCTTTGCGGACAAGGCTGGTTTCATTGATGCATTGCTGCCCCATTTGGCCGGCTCGATTGTTACGGTACACATGGGGGATGCATTTGCGGAAACAAGCCCTAATGTTTTTACGGTGCGTCCTGATCAACGGCCCGATTACGAACAGCTATTGATTTTGCTGCAACAGAGAGGGTTGCTACCTGACCAGATTGTTCATGCTTGGCTTGTTGATTCGCCGGACGATGTGATCGAGCCTGAGGTGGTTTTGCAGCGAGGGCTTTTTAGCGTTTTGGCTTTGGTTCAAACCCTTGCTGACAAAGGGGGCGAGACATGCCATATCGATTTGATTACCAGTCATATGCAAGATGTTTTGGCGGCAGATTATCTTGATCCGGTTAAGGCGACGATGATGGGGGCTTGTCATGTCATCCCACAGGAGTTTAGTCAATATACGACTCGCTCCATTGACGTTCATTGGCCTTTAGATGGGTCGTGGGAGAAAATGGCGATTTTGTGCCAACAGCAATTGTTAGCCCCGCCGGAGCAGGCTGTTGTGGCTTTGCTCCATCAGCACCGGTGGGTACAAGTTTTTAATCCGACGCCGTTGCCCCAGGTTGATCCAGTAGTTTTTCGCATGGAAGGGGTTTACCTGATTACGGGGGGGCTCGGCGGTATTGGGTTGGGGTTGGCTCAATTGCTTCATGATAAATATAGAGCCAAGCTTGCCCTATTGAGTCGTTCCGGCTTGCCACCACAATCTGAGTGGGAGCGTGTCTTGCGGGAACAGGGGGCGGAGTCTGGGGTCGGATACAAAATTTCGCAGGTACAAGCCTTAATGGACGCCGGTGCAGAGGTGCTTGTATTGGCGGCTGATGTTTCTGATGAAGCGGCGATGGGTCAAGCGATGGCTCAGATTGAATCCCGATGGGGCGAAATCAATGGGGTCTTGCATGCCGCAGGTGTCCCTGCTAGCGGTATCATTGCCTTAAAAGAGGCGGAGATGGCGAAGGCGGTTTTAACACCGAAGCTCAATGGGACATTTGTCTTACACAAATTGCTATCCCAACGCTCTGTTGACTTTCTGCTGCTGTTTTCGTCGATGAGTGCGATTACCGGAGGGGGGCCGGGGCAAATCGATTATTCGGCCGCGAATGCCTTTTGTGATGCCTTTGCGCGACGCCATCATCAAGATTGTGGGCGCATTATTTCGATCGGGTGGGGTGAATGGCTTTGGGATGCTTGGCAAGATGGTCTACAAGGATTTCCCCCAGAAGCGCAAGCTTTTTTCATTGCAAAGAGAGAAGCCTTCGGGATTAGTTTCGCCGATGGATTTGAAGCGATGGAACGTGCCTTGGCCTGGAATCTACCTCATGTCGTGGTCTCTACTCAAGATTTTATTCAGATGGTTGATGGGAGTAAGAATTTTTCGATTGCGGCGATTTTAGAAAAAATTCAGCTATATCGTCAATATATGCCCAAGCATTCACGGCCGACACTTGGGGTGCCTTACGTGCCGCCACGGACCCCCCTTGAGGAAGGCATTTGTCTGATTTGGAGCGATTTATTAGGTATTGAAGAGGTTGGTATTCATGACAATTTCTTTGAACTCGGGGGGAACTCTTTGTTGGGTGTCGATTTGATCGGGAAGTTAAGGCAGGAAATCGAAGTGGGGGTGGAATTGGCGGTTTATACGCTCTATGAAACCCCAACCGTCCATGATTTAGCTGAATTACTGTCTCGACCACCGGATACCGTGGCAGAAGAGCCTGATTTAGATCAAATAGAAATGCGGGAGGCGAAACGTCAAGAAGCCATCGCCCGCCAACGTGAGATAAGGAGTGATACATAAATGGATTATTCACCAGATACAGCGATCGCGATAGTGGGGCTGTCCGGCCGTTTTCCCGGAGCCAACAATGTGGCTGAATTTTGGCACAACCTCGCTCATGGTGTTGTTTCGATTCAGCAATTTGATGAGCAGCTCTTGCGTGAAGCTGGTGTGGATGATCAACTATTGCGTCATCCAGATTATGTGAAAGCAGGGACAATTATCGAAGACTTAGAGATGTTTGATGCTGGTTTTTTCGGTTATACACCTCGTGAAGCCGAACTGATGGATCCGCAACATCGTTTGTTTTTGGAATGTGCTTGGGAGGCACTCGAAGATGCAGCATATGACCCCGACCGTTTAGATGGATTGGTCGGTGTTTTTGCTGGTTCTGGGTTTTGTACTTATTTGTTAAACAATCTCATGCCGAGTCAGACTGAGTATGATGGGATTGATAAGCTTCAGGTCGCGATCGGAAATGAACGGGACTCCTTGGCATCTACAGTCTCCTATAAGCTGAACTTGAAAGGGCCAAGTATTGCTGTGCAAACATTTTGCTCTACATCGGCCGTGGCGATCCACCTAGCTTGTCAGAGCTTGCTTAATTTTGAGTGCGACATGGCTCTCGCGGGCGGTGTGGCGATTACCATCCCTCAAGTAAGTGGATATCTGTATGAAGAAGGAGGTATTGTTAGTCCCGATGGAGCCTGCCGTACCTTTGATGCCCATGCACAAGGAAGTGTTATGGGGAATGGGGTTGGGGTTGTTGCCTTGAAAACGCTTAACCAAGCCTTGGCGGACCGAGATCAAATTTATGCTGTTATTCGTGGTTCGGCGACCAATAATGATGGCATTCTCAAGGTGGGATATACCGCTCCCGGTATAGATGGCCAAACAGAAGTGATTGCCGAAGCACTGGCCGTTGCGGGCGTCGATGCTGACTCGATCGACTATATCGAAGCGCATGGTACAGCGACTCCTTTGGGGGACTCTGTGGAACTGTCGGCGATGATCAAGGCCTTTCAAATGCAGACGCAAGAAGCACAATTTTGCGCAATTGGGTCGGTCAAGCCAAACGTTGGACATTTAGATCGTGCGTCGGGCGTGACCGGTCTGATCAAAACCGTTATGGCACTGTATAACAAAGAATTGCCTCCAAGCCTTAACTTTGAGCAAGCGAATCCTGATATGAGGCTGAGTCAATCTCCGTTTTATGTGAATACGGAAAGATGTGCTTGGCCTGAGCGCGGTGGACCGCGACGGGCTGGAGTGAGTTCGTTTGGGTTAGGTGGCACCAATGTACATTTTGTTTTAGAAGAAGCTCCTGAGTTAGACGTCCGAGAATCGTTGTCAGAGGGGCCTTATATCTTTTTGTTGGCGGCAAAACGGGCGACTTCGTTGGCGCAAATGACCTATCAGCTTGCTGATTTTGTCCAAGAGCACCCAGCTGTGTCTATCGGAGATGTGGCCTATACCTTGGCCCTCGGCCGATCTGCGTTTAATCATCGTCGTGTGGTTGTGGCTCAAGACCGGGATGATTTGTTGCGTCAGTTGTCTTCGCTAGAAGAGGCTGTGGATGAGGTTCAAGTTCGACGCCAGCGGCCGTTTGCCTTGGTCTTGCCACCGGACCGCGAATCTGCAGAAAGTGTGATGCGATTGTGCCAACAATATGGTGTGAAGCCGACTTACCTGCTCGGGGTCAATGAATGGGATGTGGCTTTGGCGAGCGGTCTTTTGGAGGGTAACGGCCGGGCTGAAGAAGAATGTATTCCTTTTATTTCTAATCTATTGGGAGTTGTTGTGAAAACGGCTGCTAATTTACCCGCCGATTACCAAAGTCGGGTTCAGGCGGCCGGTGTGGCTTCATCTCTGTCCGATTGGCAAGTCTTGTTGCCTGAAGAAACGGTCTTGTTGGGCGAAACGGCCGAGATCGCACTACCTATGACGACTGAGCATAAGGCTTGGCTACAAATGATAGGATACCTGTGGTTAGCCGGTGTCGATATCGCTTGGGATGCCTTGTTTGTGACCGGTGAGTACCAACGGCTTTCTTTGCCTACTTACCCGTTTGATAAACAGCGATACTGGATCGATGCCCCAAAGAGGGAGAAACAAGGCTCCAAAAAGGAGATTTATATCGGCAAAAAGCCTGACATTAAAGATTGGTTTTATGCCCCTTCATGGGAACCTGTTTTACGGCCGATATGTCATACGTCGGCCGTGTCAGAACCAGCCCGTTGGCTCATATTTTGTGATACCCAAGGGGTAGGTACACAGTTGGCGGCACGTCTCCGACAAATAGGGCATCAGGTCACCGAGGTTTATAGCGATTTGGGAACGAAGAGCCAAGAAGAGGGATATCGGGAATTAGATCCCGAGCAACCACAACAGTTTGAAGATGTGGTGCAAGCGACCAAACCAGAACGGGTCGTCCATTTGTGGGGACTCAATGATTTTGGTGATTTCTCTCAAGCCCAAGCACTTGGGTTTCAAGCGATGCGTTACTTGATACAAGCGTTGCATCAGCAGATGCGTGAAGTTGATATTTGGGTTATTACGCAAGACACCCAATCTGTGACAGGGACAGAATCATTAGCTGTTGATATGGCTCCTCTGGCGGGATTGTGTCGTGTTATTCCACAAGAAAATTTGCAGCTACGTTGTCAGCATATAGATGTGGGACGGATAACGGCCGTTTGGCAACGAAAACGATTGGTTGAAGCGCTTTATCAGGAAATTCAAGATATCGAAGTCGATACCATTGCTTTTCGAGGAGCCCATCGTTTTGTGCAGCGTTTTACCCCATGCGTTTTACCTGAACCTGCCAAAACTCCTTTCCGTCAGGGCGGCGTTTATCTGCTGCTTGGCGGACTCGGTGGAGTTGGATTGATTTTGGCTGAACATCTAACCCATAACTATCAGGCCCGCATTGTTTTGTTGGGACGATCTGAATTTCCCCAGCCGGATACTTGGGATGTGTGGCTAGCGAATCATAGTCCACAGAATTACATTAGCAAGAAGATTCTTCGCTTAAAAGGGATGATTGAGGCTGGGGGACAGGTGAAAGTGCTGACGGTTGATGCTACGGATATACAAAAATTGGTTTCAAGTATAGAAATAGCAGAAACGGCATGGGGGCCGTTGAACGGTGTGTTCCATTTAGCTGGCGTTTCAGGAGAAGCGTATTTCGCCCCGATCTCTAATTTAACCGATGAACAATGTCATGCCCATTTCCAAGCGAAGGTTGATACGACTTACGCATTGGAAGAAGCTCTCGCCGACAAAGAACTTGATTTCTGCCTCTTGTTCTCGTCCCTTTCATCGGTTTTAGGTGGTTTGGGATTTGGGGCCTATGCGGCAGCTAATAGATTTTTGGACGCATTTGTCTCCGCTCATAATGAGCGAAGTCCTCAATGGTGGCATTTGGTTAATTGGGACACATGGCAATTATATGCAGGGCAGCATGACACGATCGGTCAAACGGTCGCCCAGTTTGAAATGCTTCCTGTTGAAGGATGCCAAGCTGTAGAACATGTTTTAGGACAACAACGTTTTGCGCAACTGATTAATGCGACGGGTGATCTAGAGCCTCGTTTAAATGTATGGGTACGCTCGATTGACCAAGTGGTTGAAAAAACACGTTTGCCGCGCCCTGATCTATTGGTTCCTTATATCGAACCCGATGGGGAGATGGAAATACAAATGGCCCAAATTTGGGCCGAACTGCTGGGTCTAGAACAGGTTGGATCTCAAGATAATTTCTTAGAACTGGGAGGAAACTCATTGATTGGGACACAATTGATTTCGAGGGTGCGTCAAGCGTTCCAAGTTAATCTGCCTATTTCGATTTTATTTGATGCGCCAACCCCCGAGAGTTTAGCCGTGGCGGTAGAAATGACAATTATTGATCAACTTGACTCTTTATCTGAAACAGAGTTGATGGAGGAAACAGAATGGAATTTAAGCAAGTAGGTGTGGTTGGGGCTGGTGTGATGGGCATCGGTTTGGCCCAGAACTTAGCACAAACCAAGCACCAAGTGATTTTGTTAGATATCTCGCAAGAGGTGTTGGATAAGGCGATGAAAACGATCAAGCAAAACGTGCGTTTGAGTCGCTTATATAACAAGGGAAGTGGGCAAGAACCTGTGGCGGATGTCATGGCACGGATTACTCCGACGACCGATTATGCGCTTTTTAAGAATGCTGATTTTGTCGTGGAGAATGCGGTTGAGAAATGGGAAATCAAAAAAGAGATTTATCCTCAATTAGATGCTGTTTGTCCGGAACATTGTGTGTTTGCAGCCAACACGTCTTGTATCTCGATTACTAAAATCGCTTCGGTTACTGATCGGGCCGACCGTATTCTGGGCATGCACTTTATGAATCCTGTTCCGATGAAGCCGGTGGTTGAAGCGATTCGTGGCTACCATACTACAGAGAAAACGATTGAAACAGCCAAGGCGTTTTTGGCTGGGATGGATAAGACCTGTGTGGTTGTCAATGATATGCCGGGATTTGTGTCGAATCGAGTGCTGATGATTACGGTCAATGAGGCTGCATATTTGGTACAAGACCAAGTGGCACCGGCCGCCGATGTGGATGAAATTTTTCGTTCTTGTTTTGGTCATGCAATGGGGCCTCTGGAAACGGCCGATCTTATCGGATTAGACACGATTCTATACTCTATCGATGTTTTATATGAGAGTTATAACGACAGTAAATATCGCCCTTGTCCTCTACTAAAGAAGATGGTGGATGCGGGCTTGCACGGCCGTAAAAGCGGTGAAGGGTTCTACAAATACAACTAAGCCAATGACCGAATTTGTCCGCAAACAACTGTTCGCGTTCGGTTATTTTAAGCCGGAATCCCCTTCAACTTTGACTTGGCTGATTAATCAATAAAAACAAAGGAAAAACACATGAGTCACAAAGATATCAAAACGAGAATTAAAGCGTTTATAGGCAAGCACTTTCAGTACGAATTGAAACCAGATGAAGACATTTTTAGCTTGGGGTTTGTCAATTCCCTATTTGCAATGCAATTGGTTACCTTCGTGGAGAGCGAATTCGACATTACTGTAGAGGATGAAGATTTAGAGCTCGATAATTTCCGTACAGTGAACGCGATTGACTCTCTTGTACAGAAGAAGTTGTCAGGGTAACCGATATGGAGATGCAACTGTCAGAGGCTCAGAAAGAGCAATATCACTTGTTTCGTCAATTTGCGGATGAGGAAATCGCCCCTTATGCGGCGCGATTTGACGCTGAGGAACAGATGCCACGTGAAATGATTCAAAAGGTGGCAGGCCAGGGCTTTCTCGGAGCTGTTTTGCCGAAAGATGTTGGCGGCATGGGATACGATATGACCTTGTTTGGCTTGCTCAACGAACAACTGGGGCGAGCATGCTCATCTGTTCGGAGCTTGATTACGGTTCATAGCATGGTCTCATTTGCGATTAAGCGGTGGGGGAACAAGGGGCAAAAAACCGCTTGGCTTCCGGTGTTGGCCAAGGGTGAGAAAATCGGTGCTTTTGGCTTGTCTGAACCCAATGTGGGGAGTGATGCACGCAATATGGAAACGACCGCGACAAAAAAAGGTGAGTCGTATGTGCTGAATGGGGTTAAAAAGTGGACCACGTTTGGTGAAATTGCGGATGTTTATCTCATCTTTGCCATGTTGGATGGTCAACCGGCCGCATTTTTGGTCGAGCGAGGCCAGCCCGGTTTGGAGACAAAACCGATTCGAGGCTTGTTGGGCACACGTGGCTCTATGGTGGCTGAACTTCAGCTAAAGGATTGTGTTATTCCTGTGATCAACCGCGTGGGGGGACGTGGTTTTGGATTTGCAGGTGTCGCTCTGTCTTGCCTAAATTTGGGGCGATATAGTGTTGCGTGGGGATGTGTCGGGTTGGGACAAGCCTGTTTAGAGGCGTCGCTTGCGTATAGTCAGCAGAGAGTGCAGTTTGGTGTACCGCTGAAAGATCACCAACTTATTCAACAATTGCTGACCAATATGTATACCCAGACGAAATCTGCGCGTTTGCTGTGCCATCATGCCGGGTTGTTGCAAGAACAAGATCATGTCTGTGCCGTGCAGGAGACTTTGGTTGCTAAATATGCTGCTTCCGTGGCGGCTTCACAGTCGGCGACTAATGCGGTGCAAATTCACGGTGCCAATGGGTGTAGCTCTGATTATCCGGTAAGTCGTTATCACCGTGATGCCAAAATTATGGAAATTATTGAAGGAAGCACGCAAATGCAACAGGTGATGATCGCCGAGCATGCCCATCAGATGTTCAAGATGGGGCACCGGCTTGATGAATTGATTGGACAAAGAGGATAAGTAATGAGTGTAGCAAAAGAACAAATTTTAAAAGCGAAAAAGGAAAAGCAATCAATTAAGTGCGTCGTCTGGGATTTGGATCACACCTTGTGGAATGGCGTGTTATTGGAAGACGAGCAGGTTGTTTTGAATGATGAAGCGGTCAAGTTGGTTAAAGAAATGGACCGACGTGGGATTTTGAACTCTATTTCAAGTAAAAACAACCAAGACGCCGCCCTCGCTAAACTAGAAGAACTGGGGTTGGCTGAATACTTTTTGTACCCTGAGATTAATTGGAACCCGAAATCAATGTCTGTGGCGAATATCTCCAGATCATTGAATATCGGCTTAGACACCTTTGCATTTGTAGATGATAGCGAATTTGAACGTGGAGAGGTGGCTCATGAGTTGCCTCAGGTGCTATGTCTTGATGCGGCCGAGATGTCTCAAATGTGGGCCTCGCCTAATTTTCAGCCACCCTTTATTACCCCTGAGTCAGCACTACGACGCAAAATGTATATGAGCGATGTCCAGAGGAAAGCGGCCGAAAAAGATTTTCAAGGACACAACGAAGAATTTTTGGCGAAATTGAACATGACGTTCCAAATTGGTTATGCCACTGAAGATGACTTACAGCGCGCCGAGGAGTTAACGGTACGTACCAATCAACTGAATACCACAGGGTATACCTATTCTTATGCTGAGTTAGATGCGTTGCGTCAAGACCATGAAGGCCACCTGCTCTTGGTTGCTAACCTAGATGATAAGTACGGGACATATGGCACGATCGGTTTATCCTTGGTTGAAAAAGGGGAGCAGCATTGGACCATTAAACTGCTCTTGATGTCTTGTCGGGTAATGTCCCGTGGGGTGGGCACCATCATGATGAGCTATATCATGCAGCAAGCGAAAGCTGCTGGGGCGACTTTACGGGCTGAGTTTGTGCCAAACGGCCGTAATCGCATGATGTTTGTGACCTACAAATTTGGTGGATTTAAGCAGGTAGACAAAGAAGGTGATTTGGTCGTGTTAGAGCATGACTTAGTTGAAATTCAAGCTTTGCCTGAGTATGTCAATATTCACCTGCCAACGAACGAAAGATAAATCATGATGTATAGCAAAGAAGCACTTCGCGCGAAACGTGCCAAATTATCCAAGGCGAAACAAGCGTTGCTACAAAAGCGACTTGATGGTGATGTTTTACCTGACATGGGGAAAGTCGAGGGGATTCCTCGTCGCGATGAGGCGAAGAATATGCCGCTATCTTTTGCCCAGCAGCGACTCTGGTTATTGCATCAGATCGACGAGCAGAGCGCGTCCTACAATGAACCCCAAGCGGTATATTTACGTGGTGATGTTGATTTAGAGGCATTGGAGCAAAGTTTTGTTGAGATTGTACAACGGCATGAAGTGCTTCGGACTCGTTTTGGGATGGGAAAGAGCGGTGTTGTGCAACGGGTGTTTGAGGATGTTCCGTTCGAATTCCCTGTGGACGATTTGCGACGGATGGCTGATGATGTGAAAGAGGCTATGCGGTCGCAGATTTTTGTTGAGGAGACGAGACGGCCGTTTAACTTAGCAGAAGAGTTCCCTTGGCGAGCGCGGATTATACAACTCGCTGACGATGAATATTTGATTGTTTTGACGCTTCATCATGTGGCTTGTGATGGTTGGTCGATCGGCGTGTTTGTGCAAGAGCTTGTTCGGTTGTATATCGCTTTTGCCCAAGGTCAACCTTCTCCATTGCCACCGTTGCCCATTCAATACGCTGATTATGCTACATGGCAGCGGGAGCAACTGCGCGGCGAGAAGTTAGAAAAACTGTTGGGTTATTGGCGGGAACAGGTCAAAGATTTGCCTGTACTGCAGTTGCCGACCGATAAGCCACGGCCGCCGGTACAAACATTGCAAGGGGCTACCCAGTTAATTCCGCTCTCGGCCGAGTTGAGCGAAAAGATAAAGGTTTTCAGCCGCACTTATGAAGTGACGGAATTTATGACGTTGCTGGCTGCGTTTAACTGTTTGTTGTATCGGTATACACATCAAACTGATATTGTGGTGGGATCGTTGATTGCCGGCCGTGATCGTCCCGAGCTTGAGCCATTAATCGGCTTTTTTGTAAACAATTTGGTGATGCGCACTGATTTATCTGAAAATCCTGCCTTTACCGATGTTGTCAAGCGTGTGGGACAGGTCGCGATGGATGCTTATGCGCATCAAGGTCTACCATTTGAGCTTTTGGCGGACGAATACCCTCGTGATGCCAGCCGTACGCCTCTATTTCAAACGTTGTTTGTGTGGCAAAACGCGCCACGTAATCAGATCAATCTGCCTAATTTACAGGTTGAGCCTGTTTTCGCCCATACGGGAACCGCTAAGTTCGATCTTTCCGTTTACATGGAGGCACAACAAGGGCAGATTGTAGGGATGTGGGAATACAATACAGATCTGTTTACTGACGAAACCGTGGCCCGAATGGCAACACACCTGACCCAGATATTAGAAGCGGTTTTAGAATCACCGGAAATGCGGATTGCTGATATACCGATGCTCACAAAAACAGAAACAGCGCAGTTTCAACTGTGGCATGAAACCGCACGCGATTTTCCTACTGATCAACTGTTTACGCGTTTGTTTGAAGAACGGATGAACGCTTGGCCGATGGCTGTCGCGGTACAACATAATGGGGCCACTTGGACCTATGTTGAATTGAATGAGATGGCGAATCGAATGGCCCACCAGCTAATCGATTTGGGGGTTGGGCCAGATACGGTGGTCGGTTTGTGGGCCGAGCGAGGAATTGAATTTCTGGTTGGTATTCTAGCGACCTTCAAGGCGGGTGGAGCATATTTACCGCTCGATCCATCCCACCCAGCATTACGTATTGCTCAGGTTTTGGCTCAAAGTGAACCTGTGGTCGTGGTACACCAAGATTCATTCGCCGCGAAAGTGGCTGAGGCCACGGCCGGCTTGGAGATTCGAACGGCCGTGTTTGCCGACCTGCTTAATCAAGAAGGTGCTCTATCTAGCAACCCGCCTCAACGTCAGAAGCCGGGCCATTTGGCCTATGTCATCTTCACATCTGGATCAACTGGTAAACCGAAAGGGGCGATGGTTGAACAGCAGGGAATGATTAATCATTTATTTGCCAAGATTGATGTTCTTGAAATGAATAGAGATGATCGCTTAGCGCAAACCGCCTCACAGTGTTTCGATATCTCGGTTTGGCAATTTCTTGCGCCACTTTTATTGGGAGGACAGGTCCATATATTTGACGATTTGGTGGTGCGTGACCCGCCTGTATTGCTGTCTAAATTGGTTGATGGGAAAATTACGATCATGGAAGTGGTTCCTTCATTGATGCGGGTCATGTTAGATGAAGTGAAACGACAGCAGACGCTGGATTGGTCACATCTCCGTTGGCAAGTCCCTACAGGCGAAGCTCTTCCCCCTGATTTAGCCAGAGATTGGTTTACTTACTTTCCGCATGTTCCGTTGGTTAATGCTTATGGACCGACTGAATGTTCTGATGATGTAACTCATTATGTAATTACCGAACCGCCTAATCCCACGGTGGTCAATATGCCTATCGGCCGGCCGATTCCTAATATGCAAATTCATATTTTGGATCAGCAAATGCAACCGGTTCCGGTTGGTGTGACAGGGTCACTGTGGGTTGGTGGGGTCGGTGTTGGGCGCGGGTATCTAAATGATGAAGCGCGTACCACGGCCGTTTTTTGTGATGATCCCTTTCAAGAGACTGGCCGGTTCTACAATACGGGCGATCTCGGCCGTTACTTACCAGATGGAAACATTGAGTTCTTAGGCCGTGCCGATTTCCAAGTCAAGATTCGCGGATTTCGTATTGAGCTAGGCGAAATTGAAGCGCAATTGGTCGCTTTCCCAGCGGTAAAAGAATCTGTTTTGCTGGTCCAGCAAGGGGTACAGGCATATTTATCGGCTTACTTGGTCGGAGAGGGTGAGATCGATTTAGAAGCACTAAACCTTCATTTACGGGCTCATTTGCCGGAATATATGATTCCCTCTACTTTTACGATTTTGCCTGAAATGCCGTTGACCTCTAATGGTAAAATCAATCGTAAAGCTTTGCCTATTCCTGAAATCGCTGCCACAAGACAGACCGTGTATCACCCCCCACGAAATGAGATAGAGGCAAAACTGGTTGCGATTTGGGAGCGTTTGTTACAAACAAAGCCGATTGGAATCCAAGATAACTTTTTTGCTCTAAACGGGCACTCCTTGCTGGCTATTCAGTTGGTTGTTGAAATCGAAAGTGTCTTTGGTTACCGTGTACCGATTGTTGCTGTATTTCGCGATCCTACGATTGCGCATATTGGGACACTTTTATCCCAACAAGTCGCGACCACTTGGCAGCCTTTACTGTTGTTGCGTGAGGGGACGGGGCAGCCATTATACTGTTTTAATAGCCAGTTGTTTGATGTGCATCAATTCCGTGATTTGGCACAAGAGTGGAAGCATGGCCCTGTTTATGCGCTAACTTTGCCGATTGAGGAAGATGATCGTATAGACAGTATTCCCGCTTTGGCCGAACGGTATGCACGTGCGATTCAGGCGCACCAGCCAGAAGGGCCTTATGTCTTGTGTGGACATTCATTTGGGGGACTCGTCGCGTATGAATTGGCTCGGCAGTTTGAGGCGATGGGAGCTGAAGTTCGTCTTACGATTTTAGATATGGTGGCTCCCGCTTACGCACCACACCATGACTCGGAACGGTTTTGGCAGGAAACTATTATGACGTTACAAACCCACTTTGGGATCAGATTTGATGTGCCTGATCGGTTAGATGCGACCAAATTGCTCGCACTATTGCAACAGCAAAGCATCATCGGTCAAGGTATAAATGAAGCACAAATCGCTACATTGCTAGCGGCGCAACAGGCGATTCACCACGCTACGGATCGCTATCCGGGGCAAGCCAAATCTTCGATGTTAAAGATTCGGCTGATCCGTGCGGCCGATTCGCGCCGTGATTATGTGCCGAATGATATTGAAGCTTTATATGAGCTAGATGATTTCGGTTGGGGCCCTTGGGGGACAGAAACGACAGTGATGACGACATCTGGGGATCATTTTTCACTCTTGCAGCCACCACATGTAACGACACTACGGGACAAGATCTGGTATGACTAATTCAAAACTCTTTTTATCTGCGCGTCATGTAACAAAATCTTATGGCGATACGCCGGCACTCAAAGGTATTGACCTAGATCTGTATGCTGGTGAAATTTTGGCTTTGTTAGGGCCTAATGGAGCGGGCAAAACCACATTTATCAAGATTATCGCTACCCTTTTAGCGAAAACGGCTGGGCGCGTGCAAATTTTGGGCCACGATCTAGATCAAGACTTACGCTCGATCCGTCATTTGTTTGGATATGTTGGGCAAGATACAGATCGTTCGGCGTATGCGCGGCTGACGGTGCGACAAAATTTACAGTTTTTTGGCTTGTTGAGAGGTTTGAATAAACGAACCATCCAAGAGCAGCAAGACAAGCTTGCGGGTTTTTTCGATTTTAGAGAGAACCTAGACAAGTTGTTTATGCATCTTTCTGGCGGGCAGAAACAAACGGTTGTGATTATGCGTGCCCTCTTGCATGACCCTCCGATTATTTATTTAGACGAGCCGACGAAGGGACTGGACCCGATTATCGGTAAGAAGATTCGGGCTTTTTTGAAAACGTATGTCCATCAGGAAAACAAAGCGTTGCTGTTAACCTCACATATTCTCACTGAGGTTGATGAGATGGCGGATCGTGTCGCCTTAATTCACGACGGCCGTATTGGGGTGGTTGGAACCCCATCTGAACTGAAGCAATCGGTTGGTGCCGCCCATTTTATTGAGTTGGAGCGGGATAAAGTGCCAACGGCCGTTTGTGAGCGCATCACTGCGTTGCCTTCAGTAACTGGCATTCTAGAACGGGAATTGGCATGGCTGTCATTTGGCCTTGATGATCCGTTCGCAGGCACCGAGGCTGTCATGCGCATTTTGCAAGAAGAGAACATTGTAACGAAGTTTCGCAACCAAGGTGTCTCCTTGGAGGATGCATTTATTCATCATATTGGGGCACTGAACAGTAAATTCGATTAGGGTTGTTGGCTTACATAAACCAAGGAAAACAAATGAAAATTTCGGATTTTGAACAAGATGCTCGACCAGAGATCGAGATGGTAACGACTGTGGCGAGTCTGGCACAATCGGTTAGTGTATGGACAACTTTACGGGCTACGATTGTGAAAGACCTTCAGATCGCTGTACGGTATTTACCCAATTTAATTGGTAATTTTGTGCAATTAGGGGTTCGTGTGTTGTTCTTTTTGTTGCTGTCTTCCGTTGTATCGATTGACGGCGAAGCGACGGTCGGCCGTGACTTGACACAGCAAGATCTGTTTATCTTTTTCCAAGGGGCATTGCTACTCTTTGTATTTATTACGACATCACTTTGGACGCCAATCAATGCGGTTAACCGCGACCTTTATAATGGCACTCTTGAATACTTGTATAGCAACCCGATCTCTCGTTACGCATATTATGCGGGTACTGTTATGGCAGAAGCGATCGTTGGCTTAGTGGTTTTTCTACCATTGTATTTTATCTTGGCCTTCGCATCAGAGACGAGCTGGCAAAATATGTTAATGGTTCTTGTTGTTTCTTTAACGGTGTTGGTCGCTCTGATCGCCATGGGGATATTGATTTCGCTTCTGGGTTTACTATGGCGACAAGTCAATTCACTTGCGGAAGTTTTGAATATCTCCTTTGAGCTTCTTGCAGGGGCCTATTTCCCGGTCACTGCATTCCCTGAAATCATTCAGTATGTCGCCTATATCTTACCCTATACATGGGGATACGATTTGATTCGTTACTATAGCTTTGGAGGGGATTGGCAAACCCTCTTGCCGGTTGAGTATGAATGGGCCATTGTGATCGGGTATGCGATTTTTTACACAGGGCTTTCAATATTTTTACTGGGCAAAGTAGAAGCACGTGCCAAACAAAAAGGCTTGCACTTAATTTAATGTGAATCATGGATAACCTGCTACTTAATTAAAGGCGAGATACACCGACCTGTTCATACACAGTGTTTGCTGTGTTGATGCGAAGATCGGGGTGGGGCAAAAGTAGGCAAGGATATTAATTAAAAGGAGGTCGTAGACCGCATGTCACAAGGCATTCTTTCCACAATTGGTAACACACCCTTAATTAGACTGGATCGTTTTTTGGATGCTTCTCATGTCAACTTATATGCTAAGTTAGAATTGTTTAATCCCGGTGGGAGCATTAAAGATCGGCCGGCATATTCGATGTTAACTGAAGCGATGAAGAAGGGGGAGATTAACCCGGAGACAACGATTGTTGAATCTAGTTCTGGCAATTTGGGCGTGGGGTTGGCGCAAGTTTGCTCCTACTTAGGGATTCGGTTTGTTTGTGTAGTTGACTCACGGACATCATTGACCAATGTGCGCATTATGGAAGCGTATGGCGCACAAATTGATTGGATTTCAGAGCCTGATCCGGAGGTGGGTACTTTTTTAGCGGCGCGTATCAAGCGTGTCCGACAGCTACTTGAAACAATTCCAAATAGCTTTAATTGCAATCAATATATGAACTTAAATAATCCTCGGGCTCATTATCAAACGATGCAAGAGATTGTTGATGTACTGGATGGTCAACAGCTTGACTATATATTTTGTGCCACGAGTACTTGTGGTACGTTGCGCGGGTGTGCTGAATACACGCGCGATCACCAGCTTGATACGAAAATTATCGCCGTAGATGCGGTAGGGAGTGTCATCTTTGGAGATACGCCTAAACCTCGACTTATTCCAGGACATGGATCGGGGGTTAAGCCTCCACTTTATCAATCCCAACTAGAGACTAAGTCTATTTTGGTTTCTGATTTAGATTGTGTAGTCGGATGTCGCCAACTGTTAAAACGAGAATCTGTCTTAGGCGGTGGCTCAACGGGTGCGGTCATGTCTGCTGTGCAGAAAATGGCGATGCACCTGCCCGCTGGTGCTAATTGTGTTGCTATTGTGTGTGATAGAGGGGAGCGTTATGTCGAAACGATTTATTCGAATGATTGGGTTTGTAAACATTTTGGAGATGTTTCTCACCTTTGGAGTTAAATAAGATGAATGATAATGAACTACTCTTACTGACAGGAGACGAAATTGTTTCTTTGTTTAAGGGGCAAGAGCTAGCTGTTTTACAAGCGATTGAAGATGCTTATAAAGTACATGATCAAGGTGACTCGACCTTGCCACATTCTAGTTTTATTCGATTTCCCGGTATGGAAAGGGAGCGAATTATTGCGCTTCCTTCTTATCTTGGCGGTGGTTTTGAGGTGGCTGGTATTAAATGGATTGCGTCTTTTCCCAATAACTTGCAAAAGGGGATGGAGCGGGCTTCTGCGGCTCTTATTTTGAACTCGATGGAAACTGGACGCCCACGAGCGATTATGGAAAGCTCTGTTATTAGTGCCAAACGGACAGCGGCCAGTGCTGCGCTAGCGGCTAAGCAGTTGTGGCAAGGGGGGGAGATTGAATCGATAGGCTTGATAGGATGTGGCCTTATCAATTTCGAAACGCTACGCTTTTTGCTATTGCTATTTCCCTCGGTTCAAACGGTTCATTTACATGATTTAAGCCAAGAGCGAGCCGAGTTGTTTCGAGGAAAGGTAGGGCAGCTTAATGGTGACTTAGATGTTGTTTTTGAAACGAGTTTTGCGGCCGTTGCGGCGAAGTGCCCGATTTTGGCTTTGGCGACGACGGCCGTTAAACCTCATATTGATACGTTGCCTCCTTACCAGAAAGGGGCGGTCTTCTTACATGTTTCTTTACGTGATTTCACACCTGAAGTGATTTTGCAGGCTGATAATATTGTTGACGATGTAGATCATGTGTTGCGTGCGCAAACCTCGGTTCATTTAACAGAGCAGCAGGTCGGGCATCGTGACTTTATTCGGGGGACATTAGGGGGCGTTTTGCGAGGCAATGTGCCTGAGATTGGGTCAGAACACGACCTAACTATTTTTAATCCTTTCGGTATGGGCGTGCTAGATTTGGCTCTGGCTGATTTAGTCTATAGACAAGCGAAACATGCGGATATGGGAACAGTTTTGCCCAGCTTTTTCCCCAGCTCATGGCTACTGCGTGCAGAATAAATTATCATGAAATCCCACTACATTATGCGCTCGGCTCCAAACGATCGATCTAAAGTGCGATTGGTATGTTTTCCCTATGCAGGGACCGGTGCTTCTATTTTTCAATCATGGCCGAGTTGGCTGCCACGTGATGTGGATATGTGTGCGATTCAACTGCCCGGCCGTGAAATGCGCTTTCGTGAACAACCGCACACTTCTTACATGCCTATTGTAGAGGAGACGGCACGGGCACTAGAATCTTATCTCGACCAACCATTGGTTTTGTTTGGATACAGCCTCGGGGCGATTTTAGCCTATGAGTTAGCGCACTACTTAAGACAAGCTTTTCAAACAAATGTCACTCGCTTAATCGTTGCGGCTCGTGTCGCACCCCAAATTATCGAGCACCGGGATCCATTTTTTCATACATTGCCTGATGGCCCGTTTTTAGAACAGGTCGCTAAGTTAGGAGGCATGCCGCAGGCGATTCTACAAAATGAAGAGTTGATGTCTTTTTTGCTGCCTGTGTTGCGTGCTGATTTTCAAATCAATGAGATGTATCACTATGAAGTGCGACCGCCTTTAACTTGTGATATGACCGTATTGCGAGGTGCTGCCGATCCGCTGATGACGTATGATCAAGTCGCCCAGTGGCAAGATGAAACGACCGGCCAATTTTGTTTACGGACATTGCCTGGTGGGCACTTTTTTATGCATGAAACACAAAAATTATTTACACAACTGATTCAAAGAGACCTGCAAAAAGCGGTTAGAAGCACAATCTAGGACACAATTTATTATGTATGTTAGCCCACGCTGGAAAAAAGTTTTTCGCGAACTCGTTAAGAATAAAGCACGCAATTTACTGGTTGTTCTGTCAATCGCTGTTGGGGTATTTGCGATAGGCTTTATCTTAAACGCGCAATATATTCTGATACAGGATATGAATACCAGCTATCAAGCGGTGCAACCGGCCAGTGCTGTACTATTTACGACAGAACCTTTTGATGAAGAGCTCGTCTTCACGGTGCGTAAGTTGCCGGAAATCGCCGATGCTGATGCTAGGCGGCGCGTTTTTTTGCGCTTTCAGGTTGGACCAGATCAATGGGAAAATATTGAAGTGTATGCGCTGGCTGATTATGAAGATAGCCGTATCAATATTGTGTCTTCGGTCACTGGGGCTTGGCCTCCCCCAGATCGGCAAATTCTTATTGAACGGGCCTCGTTGAACTATGTGGGTAAGGAGTTGGGAGACTCTATTCGAGTCAAAACACCGCTCGGCTTAGAGCGAGAATTACCCATAGCAGGGACCGCTTATGATATTAATCAAGTGTCGGCCGATATTCGAGGACGTGCGTATGGGTATGTTACCTTTGAGACATTAGAGTGGTTGGGATATTCACATCTATATGAACAAATGCATATAGTTGCGGCTGGGGATGCATCTGATTTATCCACGATCGAAACGGCCGTTGATGCCGCGTCTGATAAAATCGAGAAAATAGGATTTGATGTCAATGAAGTATTTATTTCACCTAATCCGGGACAACACCCTGAAATTTCACTGATTCAAGCGATTGTGTTGGTGCTTGGTGTGTTGGGAGGGTTGTCACTTTTTGCTAGTGGATTTTTGTTGACGAATACGATTACGGCCGTTCTAATCCAGCAAACACGTGAAATTGGAATCATGAAATCACTAGGCGGCAGTACTCGGAAACTCGTTCACATGTACCTCAGTATGATTTTTGTGTTTGGGTGTGGGGCCTTGCTTATCGGTATTATGCCAGCATTTTTTGCTGCTAGGTTAGCTGCCCAATATGTCGCAGAGTTGATCAATTTCAATATCTATACGGACACATTCTCAGTCCAAATCATTCTGATTCAGTTTGCTATAGGGTTAGGTGCACCTTTATTTGCTGGGCTTTATCCTATTCTATCAGGCGTGCGTATTACCATTCGAGAGGCGATTTCTTCCAATGCATTGAGTGCTAGTGGGGAATTGGGTAATGGTTTTATAGATTCAGTTATGGCTCGTATCTATTTTTTGTCTCGTCCTCTTTTGCTGTCTTTGCGCAATACATTTCGGCGTAAAGGGCGATTGGTGCTGACATTAACAACCCTTACATTGAGTGGGGCACTGTTTATTTCTGTTTTTAGTGTGCAAGCGTCTACATTAAAGACATTGACCGTTGCCAATCAATATTGGAATTATGATATTGAAATTTCTTTAGCTACATCGGAGCGTCTCCCAGAGGTTGAGCATGTTTTGGCGGATGTGCCTAACATTACCGCCTATGACGGCTGGGCCATAGAACGTGGTCGGCGTTTGCGCCTAGACGGGCGTGAAGGGAATGACTTTCTTATTGTTGGTCTTGACCCTCAGACTCAAATGATGCACCCGACATTGGTGGATGGGCGCTGGCTACAAGATGATGATATGAATGCGGTTGTGATTAACTCATTATTGTTGCGTTTCGAGCCTGACTTGGCTGTTGGACAGATGATTACGATCAAAATGGATGGTAAAGAAACCTCTTGGCAAATTGTTGGTTTATTGAATGGTCCCTTGACCGCCCCCGCTTTATTTATGCCATACTCGCAACATGCTAAAATTACCAATAATGTTGACAAAGTGAATAGTCTGCAAATTCAGTTAAACGATAGTTCGCCTAGTTTTCAGAACAGTACACAGAGTTATTTAGATGAATATTTGCCGACACATAATTTTGCAATAGCGAAGAGTGAGACAATTAGTACACGGCAGAATCAACTTACCAATGAATTCACCCCTATTCTAGTATTTTTGTCGATTATGTCTTTACTATTAGCAACTGTAGGAGGTTTTGGTTTGGTCGGCACAATGTCTATCAATGTCTTAGAGCGGACTAAAGAAATCGCGGTTTTGCGTTCTGTGGGGGCTAGTAATGGAGTTGTACGCCGTCTTGTTATGGTTGAAGGGGTTATCATTGCAGTTATTAGCTGGTTTTTTAGTATTTTATGCGCATACCCTATTAGCTACCTGATGAGTGAGCAAGTTGGCCTTGCTCTACTAGAAACCCCACTCGAGTTTCAATTTTCATTGTTAGGGATTGGTGTTTGGTTGTTGTCTGTTGTTATCCTCGCTATGATTGCGACCTTGTTACCGGCCCGGCGAGCATCTCGCATCACTATTCGCGAAGCTTTGATTCATGACTAGGCTTTCTGATTATTCCTTGTGTAAATAATCAGAGCAAAAACACCCCCCACACGACCACATTGACAAGGATTTGTGATATGTCATGTGGCGTGTTGGGGGCTTAACATGGCATCTGTGTGTATAAAAAGAGAGAATGCTATCTTGGCTGAATGAGATAGGCGTGTATCTTTCTGAATTTTTTAGCCTATTATTGTTTCTCCCTACCTATTTTATCCCTAAAAGTTGGTGTAAATATCAAGAATCATTAGATAGCATTCACGTTGTGTGCTGGGGCTAACTTGGTTGGGTATCCACTCGAAACGAAGCAAACGGTGGTGTCCGCCCTCGGGTCGCAGATCGATGAGGTGAGCGTGGTCTATGGCTACGCCACGGCCGATCCGAGTGGGGATGTCTGGAAAAAATATAAGCCGGACGGCCCTACGATACGCAATGACCTAACCGAATTTGAGCCATACATGGGCTACTGGATTCAAGTTGAAGAAAGTCTCACTTGGAACCCTGCTGACTAGTTGGAGATAGACGGCCGGATAAAAACCGCATGGCTCCGGCCGTCATTCCCCAAACAGATCAGGATGCAAGTGCGATTAATACCGTATCTTTGAAACCAAGATGCTTTCGCGCCCAAGACCCTAAGGGTTTGGGCTATGTAGCGTGTCATTGACCGGCTACTGAAACCTGCATATGTGCATAAAGCGTTAGCCTGCCAGCATGACTCCTAAAATCGCAGGCAGGGCTGACATCAGTTGGAGAAAGAAAGGTCTTTTCGCGTTATCCCAATGCACAATTAAAAAGATAAACGCCACAAATGGTAAAAATATGATTCCTAATCCCCAAAGAATACCTTGACCAAAAGCCTCTATGAGAAGCCAAATTGAGGCGATTACGCTTCCTATGAAGCCAATCAAGATTAATGCACTACCGATCGTTTCCATGTTTATATCCTTTATTTGATGAAATCTGATAAATGATTCGAAAGTCATTTTTACATGACATGACATTTCGATTATAACGTGGGTTGAGGCCTGCAAACTATCAACAAACTGTGACTGTCTGGCAATAAATGATTGGGGTTTTTCGCTTGCTCGGTTAAGACACTTAGGCCGACTAATTTCCCGCTTTCATTACATTTTTCAGCTTAGCTATTTTGATCTTCCAGATAAACCCCGCCCGCTTTTTCGGTTTGTGCCCATGCCGCTAAAATTCTGTTTTTGAGTCGGCCGGATAGTTCCTGTGGTAAGTGATTGGTGGCAAAGAACTGAAACTGATTTAGCTCGCTCTGATCAAGTCGAATGCGTTTGATTTCATCAGCCGTTAGCGTGCCCCCATCGAAGATAAACATCAAGGATTCGGTGTATTCTCCCTCTTCGCTGTTGTAATCGACCACCAGCATACGGCCGATTTCCCGTTCTAGCCCTAATTCTTCTTGCACTTCACGCTGACAAGCCTGTTTAGGTGACTCATTGTTTTCCACAATACCGCCTGGAATTTCCCATGTGGTTTTGTACGATGGCTTGACCAACAGGATCGCATTTTGTTCATTCACAAATAAGCAACCTGCCCCCATTCGTTTGGCTGGCAATGATTGATAAAAATCTTTTTTTGAAGTCATGAAACTATTTTCCTAGTCCTGTCGGATTTGGTGGGAGTTGATCAATTAACGATTGTCATT
>WTJY01000131.1 GCA_011524645.1 Anaerolineales bacterium
CAGCAATATAAAAATGTGATCGTACCCGAATCGGTCACCCATCCGCAGGGGGACACGGCCGTCTTTTGGTTTAACCACAAAGACACCGATGTCTACGAGCAAACCGCTGTTGAACGACGCTACCACTCAGATACCATCAGTTTTTGGCTTGAAGACAGCAGTTGGGTCACAGATCGCACCGCCCACGAAGCGGCTGAACATATCGAACAACATATCGTCCCCATCAACCGCGAACTGTTCGGTACCGAATGGAATCCCGGCATCGATGGGGAATCCCAAATCCATATCTTTAACGCCGAAGATATCGGCGAAAGCGTGCTGGGCTACTTTTCTTCGGCCGATGAATTTCCCGCCTCAGTCAATCCCTTTTCAAATGAGCGAGAAATGATGTATCTCAACCTCAACAAACTCGACTTGGGCAGTGATGAATATTACTCAGTTATCGCCCATGAGTACCAACATATGATTCACTGGCATCTCGACCGGAACGAAACGATTTGGCTCAACGAAGGGATGTCCGAAGTAGCGGCCGCAGTCAACGGATACGGCGACAGCCAGCATATGCCTTCATTTCTATCAAATCCCGATACCCCGCTCACTTATTTCGATTATGAAGGGGCCGATTATGGGGCCGCCTATCTTTTTAGTCGCTATCTACTGGATCGTTTCGGCCGTGATTTCATCCGCGATCTGGTCCAACACCCAGAAAATGGCATCGTCAGCATCGAAGTGGTTTTGGCCGATCATGGGCACGCTCTAACATTTGATCAGCTTTTCCAAGAATGGATCGCCGTCACATATGCGGCAAGCAACAAATTCAGCACAGATTTCCCGATGTATAACGGGGTTGTCTTTTCCCGTGGCTTCTTTGGCGAAAATTTAGATATTGGCGACACAGGGTTTACCAGTGTCAACCCCTATGCGGCCGACTACTATCGGGTCAGCGGTGGGGAGCCGGTCACATTTGTCTTCACCGGTACCCGATCGATCCCTCTAATTAACGCCGAACCGGTTAGTGGAGATTATCTTTGGAGCAGCATACCGGCCGATAGCCAAAACGCCACACTCACCCGTGAATTCGATCTCACGGCCGTTACCACCGCCACACTTGATTTTTCCCTCTGGTACGATATCGAGCTCGGTTGGGATTACGCCTATCTCAGCGTGTCTACCGATGGTGGAGAAAAATGGACGACACTGCAAACGGTCAACTCCAATGAAGCCAATCCGAACGGAAACAATCTAGGCTATGGCTATACCGGCACCAGCGGAAGCCTTGATCACGCGCAGTGGGTCCCTCAAACGGCCGATCTGACCCCTTATGCAGGACAAACCATCTTGCTCCGCTTTCAATATGTCACAGACACCGCCATCCATCAACAGGGTATCGCTCTCGACGACATCGCAATCCCCGCAATCGGTTTCTTCGACAATGCTGAAAACGATACGGCCGGTTGGCAAACGATCGGATTCGCACGTCATACAAATAAACTCCCTCAAATCTTCCTCGTCCAGCAGTTTCTCATCGATGAAAACAACCACCTCACCGTCGAACAGCTCCCCCTAACCGAGAACAACCACGGCCACTGGTTAATCCCGCTCACCAGCACCCAACCGCGAGCAGTCATCGCCATTTCCAGCGTCACCCCCATCACCTTCCAGCCCGCATCGTACCAGTATCGTACCGAATAGTAACGAGTGACGAATAAAATCACTCGTCACTCGCAGCTCAAAACTATGTCATCACAACCACAACCTGAATCCCCCCATCCCGATTGGATCGTCCGTATGATGCTAATCGCCTTGCTCAGCTTGCTTGTCATCGCCCTCTGCGGCTTAATCGGTGGTATCAGCTATCTTGCGCTCTATCCAGATGAATCAAGCTTAGATTTCGACACACTATTTTCGGACACCAATGAAGAAGTCGCCGCAGCACCCGCGGTGCTGACCGATTCCCAAGCGCTACCGACGGTAGCGGCCACGGCCGAGCCGGTGATCTCACCAACCCCGTTTCCAACCACCACACCACAACCGACCCTCCCCCCCACTCTAGTGCCATCCCCCACGGCCGAGCCGCTCTTATCCGCGGAACTCCTCCCATCACAACTAATCCAAATCCCGCACACAGACGACATGTCCGACAGCTTAACCGCCTTGCTCAACGAACCGTATCCAACCCATAACTATTACGAAGAATATATTCGTTTGAGTCGCGACAAACCGTTCGGCCGTACCGTGCAACCCTCATTTGACAGCACAATTGGCGCAGAATTGCCCATCATTGTCGATGAGGTAGACATCACACTTGAACTAGGTGCCATAACCGATGACGCTTATTTTTGGTACGACACCCGACTGCCATATAGCCCACTGATGTTTCAGCCGATCACATCTAAATTTGATCAAATCATCTACCCCACGCTCCTAGACCATTTCGGTCAAGAGTGGCGTCCCGGCATCGATAACGATGAGCGTTTTCATGTTGTCCATTTAGCCCAAATCGGGGACAACCAAGATCTCGGTTTTTTTGACAGTAGCGACATGTACCCCAAACAAATTTTTGAATGGTCCAATGAAATCGATGCGGTCTATCTCAATATGGCGGAGCTTAGCTTAGGCGAAGATTATTACTACGCCACGCTCGCCCATGAAGTCCAACACCTCATCCAATGGGCACAAGATGCCAACGAAACAACATGGCTAGATGAAGGGCTAGCCCAATTGGCTGAATATATTCTTGATTACGATACCTTTGATGTGGTCGATTACACCGACGAAACCGATTTCCAGTTCAATACATGGGACAACAATGACGATGTGGTCTACAAACATTACGGCGCGGCCGCTCTTTTCGCCGTCTATTTCTATGAACAGCTAGGGCCAGAGGCCGCCTTCGATCTAAGCCAAAATCCGCGCAATGGCCTAGCGGCCGTGCAAGAGGTTCTAAGCCAATACCGGCCCGATCTCACCCTTGAGCAATTTCTCAGCGATTGGTACGTAGCCAACTACACCGATAACAGCCTCGACTTGTCCCAATACACCTATCAGTACGATTTTCCGCGCGTTGTCCCAGACGAAGTGATCCGTAACCTCCCTCATGAAGAGTCATTTGTGATGGCCCAACTCGGGGTACGCTATCTGCAATTAGTCGAACCTAGCGACTATACGATCAGTTTCGCGGGTGATACGGTGGTCGAACTCGTCCCACCACCACCAACCGGCAGCCATGTCTGGCTCGTCCCAGAGCAAAATGGGGTCGCCGCCACCTTACGCCGCGCCGTCGATCTCACGGCCGTGACCGAAGCCAATCTTGTCTTCGATACATGGTATCAGCTAGAGGAAGAATATGACCTCGCCTATGTTCTCGTCTCATTAGACAACGGTGCCTCGTGGCAAACGCTTGCTCCCGAAGATGGTGCATTAGGGATCTATGGGATCGGCTTAAACGGCCGGTCCAACACCCGCGAAGGAAACAAACACGGCTGGGTTCGCGAACGCATTTCTCTCGATGAATACATCGGGCAAGAAATCTTAATCAGTATCGAGCTCTTTACCGATGGGGTGGTCACCGAAAATCATTTCGCCCTCACCCAGCTGCATATCCCCGAAATCGATCCCGAGCCGACCCCCGACCTTTGGGATGGAAACGGTTTCGCTTATATTGTGCCCCAACTCGCCCAAAACTGGTCCTTACAGCTCATTCATCACAACGACGGCCGTGTCGAACCGCTTACCCTTGATCGCTACAACCAACTCGATTACACCTTCGCCCTGACCGGTGAAGCGACGATCATCATCGCCCCCACCACACCATTTACCCGTTACCAGCCACTCTACTGGCTCCAAATCACCAAAGCTGGAAGCGAATAAACCTTACAATACCTTCGCCAAATTAATCGACTCATTAGATTTGCCCCCCTCCTATCAGGAGAGGTTAGGGGATGGGCGAGGGCGCGAAACAACAATAACTTGACAAGTAGTGTTTACTGAAAAATCGTGCCTAGGCGACTCATCTCGATGGGCAAATCGCCTCGATCGCCATGACACAAGGACTCACACTCGTCACACGAAATATCAAAGAGTTCCAAAACTTTAGCAAAATACGTCTAGAGAATTGGTTTAACGATTAAAACTCCCCTCTCTATGGATAAAAAAGGCATCTGGTACGCCGTCGCTGCGTACGTACTCTGGGGACTTCTCCCCATCTACTGGAAACTCTTACAAGTGGTCCCCTCGCTGCAGATTCTCATGCATCGCATGGTTTGGTCACTCGTCTTTTTGCTCATCATCCTCACGTTTCAGCGAAACTGGGGATGGTTGAATCGGTTATGGTCTGAAAAACGAACGCTCGGTCTCTACACGCTGGCCGCCTTCGTTCTATCACTCAATTGGGGCATTTATATCTGGGCGGTCAACGCCGGATTTATTGTCGAAACCAGTTTAGGCTACTTTATCAACCCGCTCGTCAGCGTCTTTTTCGGCATGCTGTTCTTCGGTGAAACCCTGCGTACATGGCAATGGGTCGCCATTCTCACCGCTGCGGCCGGTGTGCTCTATCTCACCTACGATTACGGCCAACTCCCTTGGATTTCACTCACGCTCGCCTTCTCCTTCGCCTTTTACGGTGTACTCAAAAAACAGGCCCCACTCGGCTCGTTCGAAGGGCTCACGTTAGAAACGGCCGTGCTCTTCCTCCCCGCTCTCGGCTATCTCATATTTGTCCAAGCCACCGACAATAGCGCCATCGGGCAAATCAGCACCATCGAACACATCTTACTCGTACTCACCGGTGTCGCCACCGCCACCCCTTTAATCTTTTTCTCAGCCGCCGCCCAGCGCATTCCCCTCTTTATGATCGGTGTCTTGCAATATATCGCCCCCACCATGCAATTGATTATCGGGATCACGCTCTATGAAGAGCCATTTCCGCTATCTCGTTTTATCGGCTTCGCGATTATTTGGTCCGCTCTAGCGATTTTTTCAGCTGAAGGGGTTGTGTACAATCGAATAACTCCCAAACAAACATAAAAAGCGAAGAAAATTTGTAAATGGTAAATTGCCATTTACAATTCTCTACGCCATCATCGGTGTCGGCATCGTCAACAGCTTATACGACTTCAAAAGTCGCTCAAACACTCGGCCGATCTGCTCCTCTAACTCCGGCGTAATTTCCGAATTGCTCTGCCACAAATAGACCAGCCGAGGCAGCCAGCGCATCAAAATGTACCAACATTGCGCGGCCGGTAACACATGACGTCGCATCCAACGAGGTTCATAATCACACCCTTGCTTCTTTTCTAAAGCACGCGCCAATTGCACAAAATAACTATCAAGCACCAACTCTTCCAACTGGGATTCCATCCGGCTCGGGCTTTGCAAAACGGCCGTTTCTAGCAATGCGGCGACGTCCAAAACGGCCGAGCCAAAGCTCACCCGCTTCCACTCAATCAAATGGCGATCTCCTAACAGATCAACTTGCCAGCGATCCGGTGTCGGTGCCCCATGCAAAAGGGTATGCGGAGATGTAAACAAAGGGTTGAGCAAACTGCGTCCTTCCACCGCAAAATGGTGCAATGCCGCCAGCACCCCTTCAGCGATGTTCACGGTCGCCGGATGCTCGTGTCGTTGCAAATGCAAAATCCGCTCGACGGCCGGGAAAGCAGGTTGCGCGGCCGGAAACACCCAGCGCGGGGCAAGCCAGCTATAGCGATCCACATCTAACTCCCAATAACGAGCATGGAACTGGGCCAAATCCCCAACCACCTGATCCCATGTCTCGGTCGGCCAGCTCTGCCAATCATAATGATTCGCGACCTCATCGATCACAATCCAGCTACGCGACTCATCAAACCCATGTTCACTATGCCAACAAGTCGGCACCAGCGGCACGTGGCCCCCAAAGCTTTCATAGAAATGGGCTTCACGAGACGCCACATCACACAAAAGCAAGGTAATCGGTTCTGTATGGTCGCTCAATGTGAGCGTATAACGGCTCACAGCGGCCGACAACGGCAAGCTTTCTAAATCGATCACGGATGTTGTTTGCAACTGGGGATGACGTCGTAAAACATCACTCCACACGCGCAAATCACCTTGTTGTAGTTGATAAATCATAGCTAGCATTGTAAGCCCCTCACCCAGAAATGACAAAAATCATAAGAAAAACATAGAGATAAAATTGTTAATTAAAATCACATCCCCTACAATCTAAAATCTAAAACCGAAAATCGAAAATCTAAAATCCCAAAGGTTTACCATGACAGCACATATTCACATCTCAGATATCGCCAATCATGTCGGCGAAAAAGTCACTCTTAAAGGGTGGCTCTATGCCAGCACCCGCAAGGGTAAGCTCTATTTCGGCCGGATGCGGGACGGGAGTGGCCTGATCCAATTGGTCGCCTATCGCCCCGAAGTGGGTGACGAGCTGTTCGACCAGCTCAAGCGGCTCGGCCAAGAGTCGTCGATCAGCGTGACCGGTGAAGTGCGTGTCAATGACCGCGCCCCCGGTGTTCCCGGGGGCTACGAGCTGGGTGTCGAATCGCTCGACGTCTTGCAAGATGTTGAAGGATACCCGATCACCCCCAAAGACCACGGCGTTGAATTTTTAATGGACAACCGCGCCCACTGGATTCGCTCGCGCAAACAATGGGCGATCTTGCGTACCCGCGCCACCATTAAGCGCGCAATCATCGACTTCCTCGACGGCGAAGGGTTCACCAATATCGATACCCCGATCATCACCCCCTCGGCCGCTGAAGGGACCAGCAACCTATTCGAAGTCGGCTATTTCGATGAAACCGCCTATCTCGCCCAAACCGGCCAGCTTTACAATGAAGCCAATATCATGTCTCTCGGCCGTGTTTACTGCTTTGGCCCCACCTTCCGTGCCGAAAAATCGAAAACCCGCCGCCATCTCACCGAATTCTGGATGGTTGAACCGGAAATGGCCTTCTTTGACTTAGAAGACCTGATGGATTTCGAAGAACGTTTTGTTTCATATATCGTACAAACCACCCTGAAAGAGCGGGCGGCCGAACTCAAAATCTTGGAGCGCGACACCAGCGTCCTTGAAAAAATGGTCCCCCCCTTCCCCCGTATCAGCTACGACAAAGCGATCGAAATGCTCCACGAACTCCGCGAACAAGAAACCGATCCGGTCCGCAAAAAAGAGCTCGAAATCGAATGGGGAGATGACTTCGGTTCCCCACACGAAACGGTTCTCACCCAACAATTTGAAAAACCGGTCTTCGTCTATGGCTACCCCTCCGCTGTCAAAGCGTTCTACATGGAACCATGGCCCGATCGCCCCGAAGTCTGCAAAAGCGTTGACCTCCTCGCCCCTGAAGGATACGGTGAAATCATCGGTGGTAGCGAGCGCATGAGCGACCCAGCAAAACTACTCGAAGCGATCCACAAACATGAACTGCCCCCCGAAAACTACCAGTGGTACATCGAACTCCGTCAATTCGGCAGCGTCCCCCACAGCGGGTTCGGCCTCGGTCTCGAACGGACCGTCGCTTGGCTCTGCGGCCTCCCTCACATCCGTGAAACCACCGCCTTCCCCCGCACCCTCGGCCGCATGAATCCCTAAAGTAGAGAGTAAAGAGTAGAGAGTAGAGAGACAGAAAAGAATCGCGACAAAAGACAGCTCGCGATTCCTTTTGCCTTTTGCCTTTCACCTTTTGCCTTTTCCCCATGTCCGATCTATACGTCATCCGCCACTGTACCAACCCGCTCTGTGATTTCCGCTTCCCCGCACCGGAAGACGGCAAATCCGGTTTAACCTGCCCTACCTGCAAAAGCCGCACCTTAGTCGTTGACCGGCCGCGATCCGAGCCGGGTGATTACGACGATGCCCTCGGTGTACAGCCACAGCGGCGGGTCGAAGTGCTCCTCGACAATATTCGCAGCATTTATAACGTCGGCGCGATTTTTCGCACCTCTGATGGGGTGGGGGTGCAAGCGCTCCATTTGTGTGGCATCACCGCCACGCCGGAACATCCCAAACTCGCTAAAACCGCTCTCGGGGCTGATGAATTTATCCCGTGGCAACATTATCGCAACAGTCTGACGGCCGTTCGCACCCTCAAAGAAAAAGGGTATGCGATTTGGGGGCTTGAAAACACGGTTGGCTCTCGTAATTTGCTCCAAGACAGCGAGCTGATCGCGAGGCTAGACCGGCCGCTCTTGCTCATCGTGGGCAATGAAGTCACCGGCATCGACCCCGGCCTGCTCGATCTATGTGATGAAACGGTCGCGCTCCCCATGCTCGGCCGGAAGAAGTCCCTCAACGTGACGATCGCATTTGGCGCGGCCGTTTACCAAATCCTACACACCTAGCCCTCCATCGTAGCGGACACATTGACCAAAATCAGCCCCTCTGCTTGCGCTTCGCCACCACACGCGCCGCTCCCTTGATCCCATGATGGGGAATAACAAAATCCACCTCCTCCCCTCCTATTCGGAGGGGAGCAACTCCAATCAGGCTGTTCGCATTGGCGAAAGCGATGCTTAACCCCAAGCAATAAACAAAGTTACGAAATTGCACAAAAACAGCTTCCATTGTTTATCTAAATTCGCTACAATCCCCTGAACTATGCCACTTGCCCCTGTAAGCAAATAGGATTATTTAATCATCCAAAAGGTAAACCCCATGACCTCTGCAAAAATCCCAGTAATGTACAATTATGATTGGCCCGGCCGAGTAAAAATCGGTGCAGGTGCGGTCAACACCCTGCCCGACTATATGGCCCTCTTCGGGGGCAAACACGCCTTTGTTCTCATCGATCCCGGTGTTCGTCCATTTATGCTCGACACCATTACCGCCCCGCTCCACGCGGCCGGTTACACCACCACCCCCTATGACAAAGTCATCCCCAATCCCGATGTCCCCCATACCGATGCGGCGGCCGCCGCCTATCGTGAATCGGGCGCCGATGTCATTATCGGCGTGGGAGGAGGAAGCGCGCTCGACATGGGCAAAGGGGTCCGCGTCCTCGCGGGTGCTGATCCGGCCGCCAGCAGTCGCCAATACATGTCGAGCAACCCAGATGCGAAACCGATGCCTGCGATTAGAGACATGCCGGAAATGTTCGCCGTCCCCACCACGGCCGGAACCGGCAGTGAAGTCACCCCATGGGGGGTCATCACCGATCCAGAAACCCACCGCAAAGGGGGAATTGGGGGGGTGAGTGTCATCCCTTCGGCCGCCATTTGTGACCCAGAACTCACCTACGGCCTGCCCAACTTCCTCACCGCCGCGACCGGTGTTGACACCCTTTCCCACCTTATCGAAGCTTATATTTCGATCTACGCCATTCCAACCATGGAAGAGATGATTTTGCGCGGCATTCGCTTAGTCGGTGAAAACCTGCGCCAAGCCACGGCCGAACCGCACGACCTAACCGCCCGTCACCATATGATGGAAGCGGCCATGCTCGGCGGGATCGCCATTAGCAGCAGCTATGTCGGCTCTTGCCACTCATTGGCCCACCAGCTTTCAACATTTGCAGATATGCATCACGGTTTAGCTTGTGGCATCATGCTCCCCCCCCAAATGAATTATCTGTTATCGGCCGCCCCTGAAAAATATCTCCGCATCGCCCAAGCCCTCAACCCCAGAGCCACCGACGCGGCCGAAGCCCCCCAAGCGGTACATCAGCTCCTTGTCGATTGCGGTTTACCCACCAAACTCAGCGACGCCGGTGTCAACGAAGAGGTCATCGACACCATGGCGGATAACGCCATTATCGATGGCAACTGGATGTGCGACCCGATCGCGGCCGACGAAGCGAAAATGGCTGAACTCTACCGAGCGGTCTATTAAATTATCAATGGCAAATGGTAAATGAAACAGCACCGCCCGCCCTCTCATTTACCATTTACCAATAACTATTCCCTTTGGCTTTTAGGCCAGCGCTTGACGTAAAAATTGGGCGGGGTGAAGCGCGTTGCGCTTGGTGCCGTCTTTGATTTGCTGACGGCAGCTTACACCGGCCGCAACGACAAAGGTGGTAGCATCGGCTTCACGCACGGCCGGTAACAGCTTACGCTCACCGATCTGGCGAGAAATCGCCACGTGCTCCGTTTCATACCCAAACGAGCCAGCCATGCCACAACAACCGGAATCGACTTCGCGGACAGTGACATCAGGAACGATATGGAGCAAGGCATGACTGGGGCCGGTTCCGATTAATGCTTTTTGATGGCAGTGACCGTGGAGCAATACCTCGCGCGGCCGTTTAGCAAACTGCAAACGATGCTCCCCACTCGTGCCGATCTGGCTCATAAATTGTTCGAAACTCAGGCAATGTTGGGCGATTTTCGCGATGCGTTCTTTGTCTTGCGGCAAGAGGGAAGCATAGTCATCGGTCACGGCCGATAGCTCACTTGGCTCTAAAAAGATGATCGACAACCCTTGATCGGCCAATGGCTCAAGTTCAGCAATGACTTGGGACGCGATGGTCTGTGCTTTTTCGATCAGCCCTTTGGATAGAGCGGGACGGCCGCAATCGGTATTTTTTGTAAATTGCACTTGATAACCGGCCGCTTCTAATACCTCGGTCGCGGCGATCGGGACTTTGGGATAGCTATAGGTGTGATAGGTGTCGCTAAACAAAACCACTTGGCCCAGTGGCTCAGCGATCACGGGGGCTTTGCGGCTGGCGCGCCAATGGGTAAACGGCCGGAAAGCGAACTGTGGCAAATCACGTTCTCCGCCGATCCCGATTTGTTCAGACATGAGACGGCGCACCAGCGGTAGATTGCTGCCCCAATTGACGACCGGCGCGAAAAAGCCACTCGCTATGCGGCTAATCGGCTCGATGTTGGCGAAAATACGGGCGCGGAGTGGGGTGCCATTCGCTTTGTAATATTGGGCCTGCCATTCCGCCTTGATTTTAGCCATATCGACCGACGAAGGACATTCTGATTTACAAGCTTTACAGCTTAGGCATAGGTCCATAGCGCGATAGGCCATTTCGCCAGTAAATTGATCTGGGGGCAAACGGCCGCTCAGCGTATTGCGCAGGACATTGGCGCGGCCGCGTGTGCTGTCGATTTCATCGCGGGTGGTCATAAAGGGGGGACACATCGAACCGGATGATGTTTTGCGGCAAACCCCAGCCCCATTACACATTTCAATCGCTTCCGCAAAACCGCCATCGGCCGAAAAATCGAGATAGGTGTCTACTTTTTTAGCTTTGTAGTCGCCACCGAAACGCAAATGTTCGGTCATCGGGGTGGCCTCGATAATGTTGCCGGGGTTTAGCAAATTTTCGGGGTCAAAAACCTGTTTGATTTGGCGATAAATTTCATAAAGGTCGTCCCCGTAAAACTCGCGGGCATACCAACTGCGGGCGCGCCCTTCTCCATGTTCGCTCGAATAAGCACCCCCATACTGATGGAGCAAATCGGCCGCGAATGCGGTGATTTTCGGCATTTTTTCGACTTCATCTACCAGTTTTGTGTTGATCAACGGCCGGATATGCAAACAACCGGCGCTGGCATGGGCATAATACGCCATTTCAGTTCCGAGTTCCTCGCAAAACGCTTCGATCTGGTCAACGTAATCCCCTAGATGCTCGACCGGCACGGCCGAATCTTCGATAAAGGCGATCGGTTTGAAATCACTCCGAATACTCATCAACAAACCCAACCCCCCTTTGCGCACTTTCCAAACCTTATTCATCGTTTCGGTATCGAGAATTTGGCGTACACCGGTTACCCCACTGACATTCCCCACCAAGTGGGTTTCTAAAGATGCTAGCTTTTCTGCCAGCTCCGTTTCCGTCTCTCCATAGAATTCAGTTGTCAAAATGCAGTTGGGATCACCGATAATAAAGCTTTCCATTAGGCGGCTATAGTCGGCCGTCTCTTTGCAGAGTTGAAGCTGCAACCGGTCCAACATTTCCACGGCCGAGGGGTTAAGTTCTAAGATTTTCGGGACCGCATCGAGCGCATCCCGCCGATTATCGAAATGAACCACGCCGACCGCTTTACGGGTAGGGATGTCAACTAGGCTCAGCGTTACATCGGTCATGACGGCCAGAGTTCCTTCCGCGCCACAAACCAATTTGCTTAAATTAAAGCGGGGATCGCGAGGCAATAACGGGTGGAAATGAACCCCTTCAAGCGCGTGTTCTGGTAGCAAGCGGTCGATGTTATATCCCCCACAGCGACGCCAGTGATCCGGCGTCCCTTGGCGGATCGCTTCTTGATTGGCGGGGTCCCAAACCAGCCCATTGATGGCGCGATAAATCACCCCTTCCATCCCTTTTTTCTGTTGGTCATTTGCGAGTTCGGCCGTGGTACGAGGAGCGAATTCGGCCGTGCTCCCATCGGCGAGCACCACATTCATGGCCAAGACATGGTCGGCCGTCATCCCATACAAAATCGAATGGCTACCGGTCGAATTATTACCGACAATTCCTCCCATGGCGGCCCGATTGCTACTGGCGGGATCGGGGCCAAATTGAAGGCCATGTGGCCGTAAATAATCATTAAGATGGTCGAGAACCATACCGGCTTGTACGCGAACCGATTTTTCCGCAACATTTAGCTCTAAAACCTGATTCAAGTGCTTGGTGAAATCGATAATCAATGCTTTGTTGATCGCCTGACCTGCGAGGCTACTACCGGCCGTGCGGGGGAGAATTGGAACGTGATGTTTGGCGGCGAGTGCGACGGCCGTTTGGACATCTTCGGCCGTTTTCGGCACAAAAACCCCATACGGCATAATCTGATACATACTCGCGTCGGTGCTATATAACCCCCGACTATTTAAATCGGCCTGTACATCCCCATGTGTCTCCCGGTCCAATTCATCCATAAAACTTGCAACAATATGTCCCATAGCGGAACGCTCCTTGTGAAACTACATCACCGATCAACCAAACATAACCTGCTCAACTTGGGATAAGAATCGGCTTTATCGATTTTATATTAGACAGAATCAATGATAACAGAAACAGGATGCATCTATAAAACTGCCCCCCCTACAAAAATCCCAAAACCGATCACTACATTTTGCGTACAGACCATATATCATAGAGATGTTTATCACATTACAAACAATTATTTGGAGACACAAAAAATGAAAAGCCATGTGGTTGATTACAAAATTTATGGGGACGACCTACAGTTTGTCGAAGTTGAATTAGACCCGAACGAAACGGTGATCGCGGAAGCGGGAACGATGATGTATATGGATGCGGGTATTCAATTTGAAGCGAAAATGGGGGATGGCTCGGCCGGTGAACAAGGGCTGATGGGCAAGCTCATGAGTGCGGGGAAACGAGCTTTGACCGGCGAATCGATTTTTATGACCCATTTCACCAATACGGGACAAGGGAAAAAGCAGGTTTCGTTTGCAGCTCCATATCCGGGCAAAATTATCGCTCTTGACTTAGACGAAGTAAATGGGAATTTGCTATGCCAAAAAGATGCCTTTTTAGCGGCCGCGAAAGGGACCAGAGTTAGCATCGCTTTTACCAAAAAACTGGGTTCCGGCTTCTTTGGCGGGGAAGGGTTTATTTTGCAAAAGCTCAGTGGTGATGGCATGGCTTTTATGCATGCGGGCGGGACGATCATTGAGAAGCGACTTAGCGGAGATAAATTGCTGGTTGATACCGGTTGTATTGTCGCCTTTGAAGAAGGGATTAGTTATGACATTGAACGTGCGGGTAATCTGAAATCGATGTTCTTTGGTGGGGAAGGGTTGTTCTTGGCGACGTTGCAAGGACACGGCCGTGTCTGGCTCCAATCGCTGCCATTCTCCCGTTTGGCAGAACGTGTCGTCTCTGCCGCACCGATGCAAAGCGGTGGCGGTGGCCAAAATGTGGGTGAGGGGTCAATCATTAGCGGTTTGACAAACTTATTAGAATAGTAACCATTACTGACTATAATGTAGCCAGAATGTGGAAAAAACATCGACATTCTGGCTTTTTTATTTTTAAATTAGGTGTGAACGAGCTCTTCTGATTTAGAATGTCAATCTGAATTAGGCAATAAACAACCTGTCTTCCAATCATGCGTCATTCATCACTCGTCACTCGTCACTGAAAAAACTATTATGGCTCATTTGCAAGGTGAAGAACGGGCACGGTATGTGCGCGATATGTTTGCGGGGATCGCTGGTCGTTATGACCGCATGAACCGTGTGATGACCTTTGGTCAAGATATACGCTGGCGGCGTATTGTGGTCGAACTGGCGAAATTGCCGGAAGACGGCCGGTTTCTCGATATGGCGACCGGAACCGGCGATATTGCGGCCGAAGGGCTGACCCAGCACCCCGGTATTTTATCTGTGGGGGGGGACTTTACGGTCGAAATGATGCAGGTCGGCCGTGACGATTATCCGGAACGGCAACAAATCCGTTGGGTCGGGGCCGATGCCTTAAATTTGCCATTTCCCAGCGAGTATTTTGACGCGGTCGCCTCCGGCTTTCTCATGCGCAACGTCATCGATGTCGAACGGGCCTTTCGCGAACAATGGCGGGTTACCAAGCCAGGCGGGCATGTCGTTGTCTTAGAAACCAGCCCACCCAAAGACAATTTTCTCAAACCTTTTATTATGATTCACTTGACCTACATCCTGCCGCTTCTCGGCCGGATTATCGCGGGCAACAGTGAAGCGTATAGCTATCTCCCCAGCTCAACCAAAGCGTTCCAAAGCCCAGAAAATCTGGCCCAAACGATGCGCGATGTCGGCTTTCAAAATGTAAGCTACCAACTCTTTATGTTTGGCACAATTGGGATCCATGTTGGGCAAAGACCTGCGTGATTTTAGATTTTAGATTTTAGGTTTTAGATTGATCTTATGATCGATCATTGCACGCGTGGCAAATCTAAAATCGCCAATCTAAAGTCCAAAATTGATAGTATGAACAGCGAACGTATTCAAAAACTCCAAGCCGCGCTTCGGGCGCAAAACCTAGATGGGGTGGCCCTTTTGCCGGGGCCGAACCTCTTATATTTTAGCGGGATGCATACCCATTCTAGTGAGCGGCCGTTGGTGTTGCTCATTCCGGCTGACGGTGAAGCGGCTGTCATTATTCCGGTTCTCGAAGCGCAAAAAGCGGAAGCGGTCGGGATACCGGCCGAGCGCATTTTCGCATGGGGAGACGGGGAAGGATATATGGGTGCGTTTCAAGCGGCGTGTCAGTCACTGGGGCTGGCGGGCCAGACGCTTGGGGCGGAAAAGCTCTATATGCGTTTGCTCGAATGGGATATGCTAGAAGAGTTTGCGCCCGGTCTCAAACGAGAATATGCGGACCCGATCCTATACGATTTGCGCTTGAGCAAAGATCAAGATGAGTTGGCGAAGATGCGTCATGCGGTCGCGGTTGCTGAAACGGCGATGAAAAAAACCTTACCCCAAATTAAAATCGGCATGACAGAAAAAGAAATCGCGGCTATGTTGATGGCGGAACTCATCGCTGCTGGCGGGGAAAAATTACCCTTTGAGGTGATCGTTTCTAGTGGTGACAATGCTACGTCTCCCCATGCGGTCCCTACAGACCGGCCGATTCAAGAAGGTGAACTGATGATCATCGATTGGGGGACAATCGTCAACGATTATCCTTCTGATATTACCCGTACTTTCGCGATTGGTGAGATTAGTGAAGAACAACGGGCGATTTATGACACGGTGAAAGCGGCCAACGCCGCCGGGATCGCCCAAATCAACCCGCAAAACAGCTGTCACGACATCGATGTGGCGACCCGTGGGGTGATTACAGAAGCGGGATATGGGGAATATTTTATTCACCGTACCGGTCATGGGTTGGGGCTAGAAATTCATGAAGAGCCTTCGATTATGACCGATGTGAAGCAGAAATTGCGTACCGGCATGGTGTTTACGGTCGAACCGGGCATCTACAAGCCAGGGACCGGCGGGGTGCGGATCGAAGATGATGTGGTAGTCACGGCCGATGGGTGTGAGATATTGACCACGTTGACCCGCGATCTGATTACGATTGATAACCGGTAGGGACTTTATTAAACGACACATCTTAACCATATTCATCATTTTAAGCCTGCTTTGTTTCTTAACAGCCTGCCAAGCGGGGAACGATGAGTCGGCAACCGGTACGCCAATCGCGACCGCGCCGTTGTTACCCAGTCCGACAGCGGCCGGTGATACAGGCACGGCCGTAATACCGGTTCCAACAGTAGCGGAGACGATCCCATACCCTGTGGTGACCCCGCAACCGGCCGAGCCTACAGAAATCGTGCCGTATCCAGAACCGCAAGCGACCGCCACCGCCGGGCCGATTCAGCCAACCGTTGCGATAACCCCGACCCAATCGATTTTTATGCCGATCTTTACGGTCGATGAGGAAAGCGCACCAACAGCCACCGCAACCCCACTTCCGAGTGCGACACCGACCTCAACCCCCACCCCGATCCCGACCATTGATTTTGTGGCGGTGACGGCCGATCTTGCCGCTCAGGGACAAGCGTTGAGCACCCATAAAATCGGTTTTCATATCGGGGTTGGTGGCAATCGGGATGGGTTAGGGGAATGGATGGAACGTCTAAACGAGGCGGGAGTCCCATTCTTCCTTAAATCGGTCAGTGATGCGGGCCCGCTGTTTGAAGCACAAGAGATGATTAAAGCGGGTGGGGTTCCTCACACGCTGGTTTTTCGCCATAGCGGGGATGAGTATGATGTGCCAGATTATTCTTTGCCCCCGGCCGAGGCGGCGCGACAGCATTGGGCGTTGCATATGGCGGTTTGGCCCCCAGAGCTTGATCCAAACTATGTTTGGCTAGAAACGATTAACGAGGTCGATAAGAATGAAAGTGAGTGGCTGGCTACGTTTGCGCTAGAAACGGCCGCGCTGGCCGAGCGGGATGGGTTTAAGTGGGCCGCCTTTGGCTGGTCTTCTGGAGAACCGGAACCGGTACACTGGGAAGGGGAACAAATGGTGGCCTTTTTGCGCTTGGTCGCTAGTCGGCCGGATCGCTTGGCGATCGCGCTACATGAATATAGCTACACCACGGCCGATATCGCCGATGGCTTTCCGTTTAAGGTCGGCCGGTTCCAACAACTGTTTGCGGTCACAGATCGGTATGGCTTGGCACGGCCGACGGTACTAATCACTGAATGGGGATGGGAATATCAGAATATCCCATCGGTCGAACAAGCGATGGCTGATATCGCTTGGGCAGAGGCGCTTTATGCCCCTTATCCTCAAGTCAAGGGGGCGGCGATTTGGTATTTGGGGCCGGGGTTTGGCCATGTAGCGGATCAAACCCAACAATTAATCCGGCCGGTGATGATTTATGGATTGACGGCGTATCAGGTCCGGCCGTTGCCGTAAAAAACTGACGTTGTCGTTTTTAGTGGGAATGACAATCGTTAATTGATCAACTGCCACCAAATCCGACAGGACTAGAAAATCTGTCGTTTCTGAGAGGTTTTGACTCAT
>WTJY01000478.1 GCA_011524645.1 Anaerolineales bacterium
AAAGGGGGTTTTGCAGCGGCTTCGCCGCTGCAAAACCCCCTTGGAGGGTAAAAAATTTTTGATGACAACTTGTTCATGGACTCAGAAACTCGCAACGGCTTCCTTTTATGCCAGACATTGTTACAATGATCCGATCTGATAGCTTCGTAACCGATTTTAGAAATGGTAAAGCAGGGCGTCAGGTTTTCCGATTATAATAGGGATCCAATTAATTTTTATTTCGTCTCCAAACAAACTTATGACTGAAAAAGCGCGTCAAACCTTCGGCCGACTCCTGATCGGTTGTTTTTCTCTCTTCATTGTATTTTGGCTCATTACGGGTGTGGTCCAAACGGCCGCGCCAGCCACACATGAGCAACTACTCCCTATTGTCCAGCTCGACCCAACCCTCACACCGACCATTACTCCTACACCGACCATTACCCCCACGCCGGTTTGTGTTCCGAGCAACACGGTGATTAGCGAGAATCCGGCCTTGGAGCAAAGTCTCACCCAAGAAATCAATCTGGCACGGTTCAACAATTGGGTCTTGCCCACTTTGGATCAACCATGGCAAATGACGCAAATCTCCCAACTGCATGTGGCTGATATGCGCGACAACAATTTTGTCGGCCATCAGGGAAGCGATGGGAAATTCGCCCAGAACCGGATGCGAGCCAACTGCTATTATCCGGCTGGGGATCAAGAGATTGTTTGGGGGGGAAGTAGTGATGACCCAAGCGCGATCGTCGCTTCATGGCTTACCAACGAAAACTGGGTACGAGCGATGCGGGATAGCACCATGAATGATATGGGGGTTGGCTATCGGGCTGGTGGCGCAGGCAATACGTATGAACATTATATCGTTGTCAATTTCGGCCGTGAACTAAGCGGCCGTGCATCTCAACAAGCGGCCGACCAAGCCCCAGCTTGTGTACTCACACTTGAAAATGAATTAGGGAGCGGCACATGGCGCATTTACGATGCGGAACTGTGCCCGAACGAATAATCTCAACCGCAGATAAATTATGACAAAATCACTCATTCAACAACAATTTGGCAACAAAGCCAACGCTTATGCGACCAGTACAGTCCACGCCCACGGAGCCAGTTTGCAAAGATTGGTAGATCTGGTCAAACCGCGCCCCCATTGGCGTGCGCTTGATATCGCCACGGCGGCCGGTCACACGGCGCATGCGTTCGCCCCTCATGTGAAACAGGTTATCGCCACAGATATTACCCCTCAAATGTTGCCCAAAGCTCGCGAACTCGCGGCCGGAAAAGAGATCTGTAATTTAGAACCGGCCGCAGTCGATGCGGAAAGACTCCCCTTTAAGAAAAACAGTCTCGATCTAGTGATGTGTCGGATCGCGCCACACCATTTCCCCGACCCAGCCTATTTTGTAGAAGAAGTTGGGCGAGTTTTACGGCCGGATGGCTTATTCGCTCTAGTTGACAACATCGTCCCCTACAAACGAACGCGACGTAAAAAGGAACAGCGCGCCTATGCCAATGCGTGTGACTATATCAACAACTTTGAAAAATTGCGTGACCCCAGCCACGCCCGCTGTTTGACCAGCTATGAATGGGAAGCGCTATTCCAAGACACGGGATTTCGCTTGATCTCCAATGAAACGATGCGTAAAAAGATGAATTTCGCACCGTGGGCGGCCCGTATGGATGTATCGGCCGAGGACACCACCCGCTTACGGGCGATGCTGGTGCAGGCGCCAAAAGTGGTTAAAGAATTTTTGACCCCCGAAATTGAGGGAGATACAATACATTTTTACTTGACTGAGCTTATTCTCATTGGAAAACTCAATAAGAGTGATTAGTGATGCATCACATGTGGTTAGGCAGGCTCTATGCGATTGTGTTTCCACAGCGAAAAAGTGCATCACTAGCCACTAACCACAAAACACTAAAATGACCAATAAAACATACCATTTCTGGATCACTGGCTGTCAGATGAATTATTCCGATGCGCGTCGCGTCGCTACCGAACTTGAAAAGCTCGGGTATCGAGCCACACCACAAGTCAACGAGGCGGATGTGGTGGTTTTACAAACCTGTACAGTTCGTCAACAATCGGAAGACAAAGCGTATAACAAATTGCACGCCCTACGCGCCCTCAAAGAGCGCAATCCGGACAAAACGATCGCTGTTATGGGGTGTGTGGTCGGCGTGCGCGGCAATGACAAGTTGGAAAACACCTTCCCGTTCGTTGATGTATTTATGGAACCGCAAACAGACGGCAAGCCATTGGTCGAGCATCTAACGGAAGATGAAGTGATCATTTTTGAGCAGGAAACACGTGAGCAGTACCACAAATGGCAGGACGGCGAGGTCATTTTGCCCGAACATCAACAAAACGAGGTGGTCGCGGCACCGGTTTCAATTGTCTATGGCTGTTCACATGCTTGTACCTTCTGCATTATCCCGTTTAAGCGGGGGATTGAACGGAGTCGGCCGGTCGGTGAAATCGCAGCCGAAGTTCGCTCATTGGTCGCCCAAGGGGTCAAAGAAGTGATGTTGCTAGGGCAAATCGTTGACCGGTACGGCTACGATGTTCCAGATGGCCCCGATTTGGCCGATTTACTCACCGTCATTAATGGGATCGAAGGGTTAGAACGGATTCGTTTCTTAACCGGTCACCCCAACTATATGACCGACAAGATTTTGCAGGCGGTGGCCGATCTACCCAAAGTGATGCCTCAAATCGAAATGCCGATCCAAGCGGGGAACAACGAAGTTTTACGCAACATGAAGCGAGGATATACCCGTGAAGATTATCGGGAAATGATCCATCGTATTCGCCGGATCGTGCCAGAATCATCGATCCACTGTGACATTATTGTCGGCTTCCCGGGTGAAACAGACGAACAGTTCCAAGACACCTATGACATTTTAGCGGAACTGCGGCTCGATAAAGTTCACTTGGCACGCTATAGCCCACGGCCGGGCACAGTCAGTGCGCGCCGCATGCCGGATGATGTCGCCGATGAAGAAAAGCGTCGTCGCTATCAAGTCATTGAGCAACTACAAAAAGAAGTGTCTCAAGAAAAGATGGATAAGTTCTACGACACGGTGCAGGAAGTATTGGTCGAAGAATTACACAAAGGACGTTGGCGCGGCCGGAATCCACAAAGCAAGCTGGTCTTTTTCACAGATCCACGCGATCTAAAAGGGGAATTGGTACAGGTAAAAATTACCCATACCGGCCCGTGGAGTATGTCGGGTGAAGCGGTCGATAAACCGGCCGAGATTGCAGAACCGCAGGTCGATAGCATCCCATTGGCTTTGATGTAGTAGTTGCGCATGGAAAGAAGTTGAGCATCGTTCTAACGGTTAACAAACCGGTCATGTGAGAGATATTCAACTTCGTTCTAGCGACTGATCCGCTAACGGATATTAGAATTGTAGAATGATGGGTAACAGATTTTGTCATTAAAAAATTTGACGCCCTATTTTAAGGTAGCTAAACTAGCGAAAGGTTTGATCTAGCAAACCATACTTGTAACAACAGCATACCGGCAGGTAACAGCGCATGGACCGGAAGCTCTTCCGGTTGACGAGGCGAAGGTTCACTCATCCAAATGAGTGCTAAGGTGTGGACACGCACCGAAAATCGACAGTTCAGCGGATGCCTTCTGGGGTGGTCACGCCCCAATACTTGCCCCTCAGTAAAGTGTTTGGACAAACCACGGCCGTAAGGTGGTGCACAAAACCTCTCACAGTGACCAAAGCAACAGCGAAGACGTGTGTTATTCGCCCTGTTTTGCGTTTGGTGAGGGGAAATGGTGAGTACGCCTTGGGCGTAGTCCGTGTGGAGCAGGATGCACGCCCTCGAAGAACACACAAGAGAAAATATGAAGTATGAAGTATGAAGTATGAATGGAATCGCGTGAGTGCTTTGATCACGAATCATTTCATATTTCATACCTCATATCTCATACTTCATACTTTGGAGATTCTTTTATGTGTGGAATTGTCGGTTATATCGGGGAGCGTGAGGCTCCAGAAATTATTTATGGTGGGTTGAGCAAATTAGAGTATCGTGGCTATGATTCGGCCGGGATTGCGGTTTTGCAGGATGATGGTAGCTTTGATGTGCGGCGGGATGCGGGCAAGCTGAGCCAGCTGGGCAAGCTGTTGGCGGTTGAGCCGTTGCAGGGAAAGATGGGGATCGGCCATACACGGTGGGCGACCCACGGTCAGCCGAATCAGACCAATGCCCACCCGCACAAGAGTATGCGCGGCCGAATCGTTTTGGTGCAGAACGGGATCATGGAAAATTTCGCCGATATCAAAGCGGAATTGCAAGCGGAGGGGGTCGTCTTCGCATCAGATACCGATACGGAAGTAATTGCCCAGCTTGCCGAAAAATATTTAGAAGCGGGTTATCCGTTTGTGGAAGCGATTCGCCAAACGCTCGGCCGGTTGCGTGGGGCCAATGCGATTGTCGCCATGAACCTTGATCAGCCGGACACATTAGTCTGCGCTCGTTTAGGGAATGCGGGTGGTGTGGCCCTCGGTATTGGTGAAGACGAGATGTTCTTGGCTTCTGATATTCCAGCGATCTTGGAATACACCAATCAGATGGTTTTCCTCGAAAATGGGCAAATGGCGGTCATTCACCAAAGTGGGTTTGAAGTCACCGATTTGGTAGGAAATGCTCAAGCCTATGAAGTGAGCGAAATCCCTTGGGATCCGATTGCGGCCGTGAAAGGGGAATATGATTTCTTTATGCAAAAAGAGATTTTTGAACAAGCGCGCTCTTTACTCAATACGATTGGTGGCCGGATCGATTTTGAGCAACACACGATCGATCTCCCCACGATGAATCTAACGCCGGAGTTGGTGGACAGAATCAAAAAGATTTACACCGTAGCCTGTGGGACAAGCTATTATTCTGGGCTCGTGGGCAAATTTCTCATCGAATCGATCGCTCGTTTACCTGTCGAAGTCGAGTATGGTTCAGAATTCCGCTATTATGACCCGATCATCGATGAGAGCGTAGCGGTATTGTCACTTACCCAGTCGGGTGAAACGGCCGATACGCTAGCAGCTAGCGAACAAGCCCGTGAAGATGGGGCTACGATTTGGAGCATTGTCAATGCGATCGGTAGTCAGTCGATGCGAACGGCCGATGGGTATATCGCGATGCAAGCGGGGCCGGAAATCGGGGTTGCGAGTACGAAAGCGTATACGACGTCGATTATCGATCAATATATGCTGGCTTGTGTGTTAGGGTATATGCGCGGCACAGTAAGCGACGAGCAAATGGCGCAACATGTACAGGATTTGGCGCGGGTGCCGGATATGGTCGGCCGTGTGTTGGATCGTGATGAAGAATTCCAAGAACTGGCACAAATGTTTGCTGATGCGAATGATTTCTTGTTTATCGGCCGTGGCATTAACTACCCTACGGCGCTTGAAGGGGCACTTAAGCTCAAAGAAATTAGCTATATTCATGCGGAAGGATATCCGGCCGGAGAAATGAAGCATGGGCCGATCGCTTTGATTGATGAGACGATGCCGGTGGTAGCGATGGTAACGAAGGATCATCTATACGAAAAGATGATTAGTCAGGTGCAGCAGGCAAAAGCGCGTGGCGGCACGGTGATTGCGATCGCCACAGAAGGGGATGAAAGGATTCAAGCGGAAGCGGATCATGTGATCTATGTGCCAGAAGCGACGCCGCTGTTGGCCCCGGTGGTGAATGTGATTCCGCTACAGTTGCTGAGTTATCATATCGCGACGATCCGTGGGTGTGATGTGGATCAGCCGCGGAATCTGGCGAAGAGTGTGACGGTGGAATAATTTTTTTTGGGGAGTCTGCTGTTTGTGATTCGAGGTTGTAATAAATCTTATTTCGATGTTTTACGCGAACCACCATTCATGAGTTTTATGTAAACTCTGTGGTAGGTGA
>WTJY01000090.1 GCA_011524645.1 Anaerolineales bacterium
GGGGAACCGCTAGTCGCCCCCCCACCACCACAAACCCAAGTCGAACCCAACCCGACAATCAAAATCTGGGTCAACGAAACCTCGGAAGCCCACCGTGAAGCGCTGGAACAAATGGCGGCCGAGCTCAATCAGGATCATGGCCTTAATTTAGAATTTATTTTGGTTGACAACGGCCGTTTACCAGATTTAGTCGAAACGGCCGTTTTATCGGGCACATTACCTGACCTAATTTTGCACCCGATGGAATTTAGCGTGGGCTGGTCAGAGCGGGCGATCTTCAATACAGCGCTCAGTCAACAGTTGCTCAACCAATTAGGTGCCAACACGTTCGATTCAGCGGCCGTTAATCTGGTCACCAACCCGCAAACCCAAGAAATCGCCGCCCTTCCCAGTGATGGCTGGCAACAGCTCTTAATCTATCGTCAAGATTGGTATGAAGATCTAGGCCTGCCCCCTCCGATTAGCTATCAAGATATTATCAGTGGCGCACAAGCGATTTATCGTTCGCAAACAATTGGAGCCAGAACAGGCATGACCAGCACATTAATCTCCGGCTTGGTCATCCCAACTGAATCTGATTTGGTTTCAACCCACCATATTTTTGAGCAATTAGCCATCGCTAACGGATGTGAGATCGTTGATGAGAAAGGGGAAGTTTTGATTAATCAAGCGAACTGTCTTGATACATTCCGCTTTTATCGGGAAACGATTAACCGTTTTAGCCCCAGCGATGTCCAAACAGATATTAGTGCACTCAATGCTTATTTAGCAGGCCGTACCGGCTTTTTCATCGCCTCTCCCTCAGCATTGGTTTCATTGGCAGGTCTAGACACAACATATCGCCCAGCCTGTAGCGAATGTGTCAGCGACACCGCCTATCTCGTGACTAATAGTGGCTTAATCACCCAGTTTTCCGGCCGTACCGCTGAGTCGAAAACGACAAATTTAGGACATATCACCTACTTAGGGATCACCAACCAGGCGGAGGAAGAGTTGGTCAGCCGTTTTATCGACTACTGGTATAACGATGGGTATTTGCAATGGCTGGCGGTCGAGCCGGAACGGAAATATCCGATGCGCCACAGCACAACGGCCGTGCAAAACAGTTTTATTGATGCGTGGCAAGATTTGCCTGTGGCCAATAGTGATTTAAGCCTGTCCGATTTATACGGCGCAGATCGGGTCGATACGATCACAAGTGATATCGCCAACACCCCGCGCTGGGGCATGAGTTTTGGTCAGGGTGAATTGATCACGAAAATTCACGAAGACGCGTTAATCGCCATCATGCTTCAAGAACTTCTAAGTGGGTATTTCAATGCGGAAGTGGCTGCAGAAGAGGCGTACCAAAGAGTAGTTGACCTGATTCCTAACTACGCCTATTATATTGACCCCGAAGCGGAAGATTCCAATACCAATGTTCCATAATGGTTCCTCCCCTATTGGATAATACCCCGAAAAGCAACCTCTTATCTCTAACGTCTAATTACTCAAAAGTGGGTCTCTGTGAGTTTAACCAATCGTATTAGCTATAAAGAAGAAGAGTTTGGTATTGAATCAAATGATGGCCTATACCTTGATTGCGTGCTCATCCGGCCGCGTAAAACGGCCGATGACCAAATTAAAACGTTGCGGGTTTGGGTACCCAAAGCACCGCTCACTAAAACTTCGACCATTACTTGTGCTCGGCAAGAAGTGATATCTTATGGCGCATCAGGTACGATCGCCCACTTGGTTTTTGATTTACGTGGCACAGGCTATAGCGATGGGGCTGCCGATGATGAGCAATACGACATCGATTTAGCCAGTGTCAAAGCATGGGCGACCGAGCGCTTTCCCCAAGCCGATTTCGGTTTTTTAGGCACACCGCACCTCTTACACGGTACAGTCAATATGGTTCCTTTGCGCGCGGGAGTGATTATGGAAAATTACCATTTTCCGGCATCTGTTCACGATGCACCGGCCGTGTTATATATGTCTACGTTCAGTACATTTGACAAGCTGGATGAAGCCCGTTGTGCCGCGTTAGCAAAAGCAGGGTATGAAGTTTACGGATTTGACCCATTACGCTATTTGCTCCATGCCAGCACAACCGGCCTGCTGACGCCGGATGAACTGTTTATGGATTTCGACATTCTCTGCCAAATCATCGGCCGTGATGTTTATCTCATCGCCCAGCCGATTTCGGCCGGTTTAGCACTGCTCATCACGGGCATGGTAGAACGAATTAGAGGGGTCATCGCCATCGGCCGTGCCAATCTCGCCTTTAAACCCAAACATATTTTTGATCAAAATCCGCAAGTTAGTTTTGATTTAAGCGGTTTTATTAAACAGATCGCCCCTCGTCCGGCCGCTTTTGTGTGGCTTGATAACCACCCACTAGGGGATCAAAAAGAGTTTTCGGCACTGTATCAAACGGCCGATGACCCGAAACGGGCTGAAAGGGCTAAGGAAATTAGTCCTAGACTATTACAAACACTATTGCAATGGCAGTCCGAAATAGTATCAGAAAATCATACAAAATGATTATAGGCGATGCTACACTTTCATCTAGTCTCTTGTTCAGGTATATGGTAGATTTTAGAAACACAACATTTTTTACACACAAAAAATTTATCCGCGATAAATCAGCTATGATATAAATATCAAAGCGGTAATAGTTCTTGCCACTTAATAAAACCTATATACAAAACAATATCTTCGCTATTTTTAGAGGTCAAAACCGAAAGATTACCCTCAAAGGCAAAATAATGAGTTGAATTAAAAATAGTTCACCTCATAGGCAATACCTTCGCCATTTTTAGACCGTTGTGCTGATTGACTAACACATTTTGCATTTGGCATTATGTGATTTAGGCCTGAAATCGGCAATTTTATGCCTAAAAAACACCTATTTCGGCCAAAATTTGGTCAAAACATGTGAATTATGAGAACTAACATAAGTTTTGTCAGTCAATCAGGACCGTTGTGACAAATAATTTGCCTTTAAGGTAAACTTGTTCATTGAATTAAAAATATCTCAGGCAGATCTCTCAATAATTTTTAATTCGTAACTAATCAAAAGCGCGCCTCTCCCATTGGGAGAGGGGCTAGGGGAGAGGGTTAATCCACCTCCCCCAGCCCCTCCTCATAGGAGGGGAGCAAATCCAATGAGTTGATTGTTTTGGCGAAGGTATTGACAAAACAATTTCATATAATTCAATCATCAGGAGTAGAAACTCATTATTTAGAGAAGCTTTGGTGATACGCACAACAAACAAAATAGCTTAGTCATCCAAATTAAAAATCGCTTCTTGGCTCAACACACATTTCCCTCATTTATATTCAATCAATAAGCATGCTCTTCAACATTTGGAGAGAAAACAGATATTTTATAGTCCTTCCTGCAATCATTAGGGAAAACTAAATGTTGTATGTTCACCATTTTTGTGAACGTACTGCTATACAAAAAATCTATAGTTGTATTCAAAAGACTACCCATGATAACTCAAACAACCGACACGCCCTTTATATTGATGCTTGATTTACAGGCATCTGATTTTCAAGACGAATGGAGTCGCTGCAATGTATTAGCCAACTATATTGGCGAATACACAGCTTATCAATTCACACAGCGAGAACGAGCTGAAAACCTCATCTCTACAATTGCGAATGAGTTACTAGAAGCGGCGACCAATTTAGCCACAAATCAATCAACAGTTCAACTCAATATCACACATGATACCGACACTTTAAAAGTAATCATTTGCCACAAAATATCTCCAGAGAAGCTTTCCGCTTTTGAAACATTCATAGAGTCCCTAGAACCGAGTGATTCTCAACACTATCTCAGTCTGCTCACAAGTGAAACCCAGCCAGACCTATATTTTAATCAATTAGGGCTTGCGATGTTGACGCATGATTTCGGTGTCACTGTTAGTGTGGAAAAATCAAATTCAGATGATGAGGTATATTGCACAACCACAGTTGTAAGCAACGAGGAGTTCTCAGCATGAACCTAACTAAATCTACTTATACACTTATTTACGATCCTCTAGACCAACAAGTCAGCTTCGAAGGCATCTTGCGTCTTGTCTCTCCAAACGATGTAAATGAGATATACAGTTATTTGGTCGATATCCATAATCGTATACAAGGGACTTTTCGCCTCAACTTTCGCCGTTTGCGGTACATTAACGCGGCCGGCGTAAAGGCTCTATCTCTATTTGTTAAATATGCACAAGTAAAAAACAAGCTCACACTACATATTATCGCTTCAGGCGTCATTGCGTGGAGCGAGCGAGTGCTTCCTAACTTGTGCCAGATTTGGGACAAAGTTGAATACACAGTCTATGATCACAACTTTTACAAGAGCCAAGAAATCATTGAAGATGGAGAATTTATTCCGCTCCTACGCAATCAGACACGAATTATATGGCCTTTAGAAAAAGAAGTGTTGATCAAACATGGTCTCAAAAAAGGGTCACGTGTCGCAGACATTTGCTGTGGCTGTGGGGATACGCCCCTTTTGATTAGTCGTGAGTTACAACCTAGTTTTTTACTCGGTATTGATCACTCAAAAGCAGCAATTGATTATGCACGTAGCTCTCAGAAACAATTTAATATCAACAACGCAGAGTTCCAACGGGGTGATGCCACCACGTTAATGATGAGCGATAATAGCTTCGATTTTGTCTTATGCCGTTTAAGTCTGCAGATTTTCTCACAGCCAGACCTAATTTTGAAGGAGCTCATTCGCATCACCAAACCAGGCGGTCGAATTTATACCTTGTGCGAAGAATACGACACAATTATCGGCTATCCTGAAAGCGCTACAATTCGAGAAACATATCGTCTTGCCTCTGAATATGGGGATGATATGGGCATGGATCTACGTCAAGGCAAGAAATTGTTCAACATGTTAGCCGATGCCAAACTCGAAGATATTATGGTGGACCATATAACAGTAGATACAAACAATGCGAATCGAGAAGCCTTTAGTAAAGTCGTCGAAAGTTGGCGTCACTTTTCTGTATACACAATCGGTGATAGCCTAGGATTGACTGATAAACAGAAAGCAACGCTAAAAGCGGGCTATGATGCTCAATTACGCACGATTCGCAGCCCCTATGGTTATACAACATGGGGCATGGTGGCCTGTTCTGGTCGCAAACCCATCCGTTAGATGGCTCGAGACAATCGACTATGAAACCAATCTTCAACTATTTCAACGCCAGTTTCCAAAGAAAACTACTCGCTTACAATATTTTGTTGGTTAGTGTGACAACCATCATCCTATTTATGTTTCTAATTTCGAGCCAACAGAGATTGACTGATTTCGCGCTGGACGCCAACAAAACGGCACTGGATCAAGCGATCAAAGAATATTTGACTCAATATACAGCCGAAAAAGCGACCTCTACGTGGCTTCAGTTAGAAGCAGCTCAAGACAATCTAAGTGTAATGGGGAAAATGGCGCAAAATATCATCGATAACAAAGATGAATTATTAGCCAATGAAGCGTTCTATGAAATCGATTTGTTCAAAACGGACTTACGGGATGTCAATGGGGCTCTATCAGGCTCCCCCGAAGATGTAAGTGACACCCTTATCCCCCCCCCTATTGCTGACAACCCTAGAGCTCAAGAGATATTAGCGATTTCATCATTACTCAATCTCAGCATGGATGGTGTGTTCGAAGCAAATGAAAACAACACATTTCTCTATTTTGTCGGTGATGAAGACACACCGGTAACGCGTGCATACCCGAACATCCAATTGGTCGATGTCTTGGGCGATGCGGTGAGTTTGCTGTTCTGGCAAGATTTCTTCCCAGAAAACACGGCCGGTTGGAAGCAATGGTATACCGATTCAAATCTACAAGCGGAAATCCCGAACCCGATTACAGTCGAAACTCCTTATGTCGATGCTGCTGGCCAAGGTCTCATCGTAACGATGTTCTACCCGCTGTGGGACACAGAAACCGACCAATTCGCCGGTGCTGTTGGCATCGATCTTACACTAAACAATATTATCGAAAATGTTCTATCGATTCAGGTGGGTGAAACCGGTTTCGCATTCCTAATGAGTGGGAATGGTGAAATCATCGCAATGCCAGAACGTGGATTCGAGATTTTTGATGTTGGGTTGGAAACTGTTCAATTAGGTAATTTATCTTACTTGAGTGGTAACCTCCAAGCATCGGAAGCCCCAGATGTACAAGATTTAGCTAGCTTCCTACTCGCCGAAAATAGCTCTGGGATATACGAGTTCGGTGTAATTGAAGGATCGACGCAAGAGGGACATGTGATTTCATTTGCTACCCTACCAGCTCTATCAACGGCCCAGTACGATCAAGATAGTTGGAGAATCGTAGTCGTCGTCCCAGAGGCTGAGATCTTTAGTATCCTGAACCAAACAAGCCAATCAATTAGCCAACAGAGTAACATCGCCACTGTGATTTCTGTTGTCTTCATGGTTGCGTTCTTAATCATTGCGGCTTTGGCGTCGCTCCGTTTCTCTAACCAAATTACAACTGATGTCCGCACCCTCGCACAAGCGGCGGAGCAGGTTTCTCACAAAAATTATGATGTTGAAATCGAACTCAACAGCGTAGATGAAATCGGCCGTTTCGGTCAAGCGTTCACGCAAATGACCAAAGAAATTCAAGACTACACAACAAATCTTGAAGGACGAGTGCAAGAACGTACGGCCGATCTCCAGCGAGCAAATGAAGTCATTATGGCCTTAAACGAACGGCTCAAGGACGAAAATGTTCGATTGGGTGCAGAGCTAGATGTCGCACGGCAGTTACAGATGATGGTATTACCGTCGGATGATGAGACACAGGCTGTCGAACCATTAGATATCGCCTGCTACATGCAACCGGCCGATGAAGTCGGTGGGGATTACTATGATGTATTACAAGTCGGTAACAGCATCTTCCTCGGTATAGGGGACGTAACCGGTCATGGTCTCTCTTCTGGTGTGATCATGCTCATGGTTCAAACCGCCTTGTTAACTCTCTCCCAAAGTGGAGAAACTGACATTTCGCGTATGTTAACGCTCCTCAACCAAGTCCTTTATCAAAACATCGTTCGTATCCGTGAAGAGAAAAATATGACACTTTCTGTCATTCAATACACAGACAACACCTTTCAAATCGTCGGCCAACATGAGTCGGTGGTTATTTGTCGCAACAGTGGCGAAATCGAAGAGATCGATACGGTGAATCTCGGTTTTCCGATCGGTTTAATTGATGATATTGAAGACTTTATCTTACCGGAACAGTTCCGCCTTGAAATTGGGGAAACAGCCCTACTATACACGGATGGAATTACCGAAGCCGAAAATAAAGAGCAAGAACAATACGGTCTTGAACGCATGACGAGTGTTCTTCAAAAACATTACAAAGCTGATGCCAATACGATTCGCAATGCGATTATAGAAGATGTGTATGACTTCATAGATGCAGCAGAAGTATTTGATGACATCACGATGATGGTTATTAAACAGCGTTAAGAGGATAATATGACACAAGTTCAACCAACACAGAAAGTTTACGGTGCATGGCAACAAATACCAGTCACCCCGAGTCGCCAAATGACAGTTGATGCACAACAAATGGCAGCACACTGGCGGCGTTGCAGTCTCAGTTCCGATTTCTGGGCCCAATATATGTCTCTGTTCATCCCAACCCGAGTAACAGAAGAATATCTAGGGCGTGGTGAAGTCGAGCAAGTTCTAGCATATTTATTAAATGAATTATTTGAAAATTGTGCTAAATTTAGTAATGGATCACATCAATTGGTGCGCTATGTCGCTTGGTCGCAAGATGACTCAATGCTATTTCAAGTCACCAATCATATTTTGCCTGAAGGACAAGCACCTTTTGCAAAACTAATTGATGAAATGCTGAATAATGATCCACACGAGCTCTACTTTCAACGGCTCGAAGAAAATGTAGAATTAGATTTAGACGGCTCAGGGTTGGGCTACTTAACATTAATCAAAGACTTTGGTGTACAGTTTAGCTTCCGCTTTCGGCCGCAGGAAAATGGTAGCACGGCCGTTGATGTCCAAGCCAAAGTTAGTTTGCAACAGGAGTAATTTATGTCCGACAACAACTTAATCGAAGGCGAAGGCTATTCGGTTGAACATAATCCGGGGACACATGTTGTGTCCTTTAATGGGACTATGCGTCTAAAAACAAGCGCAGACTACGCCCATATCAACACATTGCTTGATCGAGCTTACCAAGAGACGGGTGATGATGAGAAACTAACCCTTGATTTTCGCCATTTGCAATTTCTCAACAGTTCTGGCATTAATACGGTCAGTCGCTTTGTTATCACCTCACGCAAGCAAAACAAAGCTTCTTTGCAAGTTTTAGGAAACCAAGATATATATTGGCAACAGAAATCTCTGACTAACTTGCAACGATTGTGGAGTAATGTAACAATCGATATTCAATAGTTCATATACTCGAACTCAACTGGCTTAAACCTTATGAGTGCTTCCCAAAATAGTACTGACGAAGTCAGCCAATTAAAACAACAAATCGTCAAGCTCCAAATGGAGCTTGACGATTTGCAGTTACTTTATGAAACAACAATGGAGCATGGCACATCACTGGAAAATGAATTAATTTTGCAGAATGAGCGAATTACAGAGCTACAAGGAAAGATGCGTAAGTATCTTTCGCCTCAGCTATACCAAGCATTAGTCGGTGGCCAAGCTAATACATCTACCACATTCCATAAACGCACCAAACTTACAGTCTATTTCTCCGACATCGTCGGTTTTTCGAGTTTGACTGACTCGATTGAACCAGAGCTTTTATCAGAGGTCTTAAACACCTATCTCACCCGCATGTCAGAAATCGCTCTAAAATATGGAGGCACCATCGATAAGTTTATTGGTGATGCTGTCATGGTCTTTTTCGGAGCACCTGAACCGATGGACGATACGGAGCAAGCGAAACTGGCCGTACAAATGGCATTAGATATGCGCCAGGCCCTTTACGAGCTACGCGAAGGATGGAAGCGAAAAGGGATTAATCGACTTTTACAAATTCGAGCCGGTATTAATACCGGTATTTGTACAGTTGGCAATTTTGGTAGTGAGCACCGAATGGATTACACCATTGTGGGCGGTCAAGTCAATATAGCAGCTCGTTTAGAATCTGCAGCAGATGCAGATGGTATCTATATTTCTAGCCAGACCTATGCCCTAGTCGAAGATGTTGTCGAAGCGAAATATATCGGACCAACCCAAATGAAAGGAATTCACGAGCCGGTTATCATTTGGGAATTAATCGGGATGCGCGAAAATAGCTCAGCCGTACAAGAGTTCCTTAATATTGACGGCACAGCAATGACGCTGAATCCAATCGAAATCGATTTAACAACCCTCTCGGAAGAAAAACGGGATGCGATTCGCCGCGCTTTATCGCGAGCGATGACCTATTTAGCCTCATAACTTCCCATTCACAGTCGATTTTTTTCCGAGCCTACACCATTGAGCCAAACCGATACCTTTCTCAATTTGCCCAGAAAAGCGAAAACGAGTCTATAATTACGGCCGAAAAAAATAGATTTCGGGAGATTTTAAGTTCCATGAAAAAATATATCGTTTTGCCGATCATGATTATCGCCCTGCTTATATCGGTGGCCTGTAACACGCCGGTTGAGCCGGAACCAACGGCCGTAGCTATACAGTCAACCGCGACCACAGAGCCGACAGTTGAGCCGACCGCCACAAAGGTCCCCCCAACCCGAACACCAGATCCGACCGCCACACAAGTCGCGGCCCCTGCGACCGCGACCGCGATTCCGACCAGCACGGCCGCGCCGACAGAAGAACCAACCGCGACAGCGACCGAAGTTCCAACGGACGTTCCAACCGAAAAACCAACGGCCGAGCCAACCATTGCCCCCACGGCAACTTCGGAACCGAGCAGCGGCGAGGCCACCGCAGAAGGGTCAGGGAATACAGAAACAGAAAATTCTAGCGAAGGTGCCACAGAACCATCCCCGACAACAGCGGCCGCGCCGGTCACGAGCGGGCCGGTCGAACAGCCCCCATACGAAGCAAGCTCTTGTAGTGATCGCTACCCGTGCAACGATGATCCGGCCGGTTGGGAGGCCCGTATTCGAGTACCGGCCGGTTATCGTGTTCAATATTTCGCCTATATTCCGGGACAACAACCGACCGGAATGGCGTATGGGCCAGATGGATTACTCTATGTAGCGACCCAAGGGGGCACCATCTATACGGTCGATAGCAATGGGAATGCCAATGGCTATGTGAGTGGTTTAATCGCTCCCACAGGGATCGCATTCCGGCCGGGTACCAGCCAGCTCTATGTATCGAGTCGTGTCCGTGAAGACAATTTAGACGGAGAAGCACAAATTGTAGTCATCGAAGGGGGCGGCATCCGCCAACTCGTGGGTGGCTTGCCCTGCTGCTATGCCTTTATGCATGGCCCACATGGCATTGTGTTTGGTGTCGATGGCATGGGTTATGTCGGTGTCGGAGCACGATCCGATCATGGGGAATTGCTTACTGATCCGGCCGTACAGGCGGAATTGCACCCCTACGAAGCGGGCATCATGCGTTTTGATCCCAATAGCGGTGCGATGACTCGGTTCGCGGATGGATTACGCAACCCTTATGGCTTGGCCATTGACGGCAACGGCACGATTTTCGCCACCGATAACGGCCCCGACTATGGCCCACCGGACGAAATGCATCGCATTGTGGCTGGGGCCAATCATGGATACCCGTGGTATGACTGTGCCGAATGTTTCCCGAAACCGGCCGAGGTCAACCCACTCGCACCAACCTACAATTTTATCCCCCACAGCTCCCCAACCGGTATGGTTGCCTATAAAGCGAACCAATTCCCCGGCGGCTATAACAATTTATTTGTCACCCTATGGAGCGCATTTCCGGGGGCACAAAAAGTAATGCGTTTCGGCCCGAATGGGGTTGGTGCCAGTGATTTTGCGATGGGCTTTGCTGCTCCGATCGATGTTGAAGTCGATACGGCCGGTAATCTCTACATCGCCGACTGGGCGACCGGAATTATCTTTAAGATTAGTTATACGGGATAGCGAAATATAGGCCCCACCATAAAATTTAGCCCGCAAGGTTCCTTAAAAAGCCCCTGAACTCTAGTGAGAACAGGGGCTTTTTAGAGACCTGTTAAATTAATTCAATTTGATCGGCCGCATAAATTAACAGAAATCAAACAAATTCCATGACTCAAAACAACATCCCCACCGTGACCCTCTATACCAAAGAACCCTGCCCCCTCTGCGATGTCGTCAAAGACCAACTCAGCGCTATGCAAGCCACCTACCCCCACAAACTCCAAGAAATCGACATCACCCAAGACCACGCCCTCTACGCCCGCTATCGTTTTATCATCCCTGTACTCGACATTAACGGCCGGGTTCTCCAAGCCCCCATCACCCAGCTCGACCTCATCGACGCCCTACAAAAAGCAAACAAAAAAGCGTAGCCCGTTAACCGAGCTACGCTTCACTACATTTTTTAGTAATTATTCACCTCCCCCAGCAGTTTTGATTCACCGCACCGTTTGTGGCTCGGTGAGGACACCAGCCACAGCGAGGAGGAGTGAACGGTTACATTTTTTATTGATTAAAAAGAGCCTACACCGCGATTACTTACCCAAAGCGCGGATCGCAAAGGCGATAGAAACCAACGCCGCACCACCAAAGATCGCCAAGCCCGCCACAATCGCCATCAAAACCCCGAATGAAAGCACCGGATTCATCAGAATAACCAAGCCGAGCAACACATTAAGTGCGCCAAAGCCGATACCGGCCCATGAGTTACGACCGGCCGCCATTTGCACCCCACCACTCACAATTGCGCCCACACCGATCATACTCGAAATCACCGTGGCAAAGATCGTACCCGCCACAAATGGTTGCAAAATCGCAAACACACCGATCAAAATCCCGCCAATGCTGCTAATCAAAGGCCATGCCCGATCTTGTGTCATGCTAAGCGCATATTTTACACCGAACATCCCATTGATCGCCCAATAAAGCCCCAGTCCGAACAACAGAAAAGCCATTGTTGCCGAAGTGTTTACAATCGCGAATACACCGAAGAAAATAATCGCTAACCCTTGTACAAAAGGGATCCACCAAGTTTGTGCGGCCGCTTCTTTCAGTTCAAAATCCATTGTCGTGTCCATAATCTTATCCTTGCTTGTTTATCGTTCGGCCGTTCGGCCAGAACGCTCATTTTTTACTGTTTTGTTTGGGTCAGGCCGGTTTCGACTTGACACTCATAGTATAGAAATGAAATATGGAGAAATTATGAAGAGACTTTAAAATTTCTGTGATTTCGATGTTAAGTTCCACACCGTTGCACCGTAAATTTTTACGGCCGTAAATCCACCACCTGTTCAGAATCGATTTCAGGCCAGCCATCGACTTGTAGTGTAAAACAGGATCGAAATAAAATCAGGTACGCTATAATCAATAGACTTTATCGCACCTTGCTCTATAGGTAACAATTTTCAGTCCATCACCATTTGTTGCACTATAAAAGAACATGGGGACAAAAAAACCACCTCCCCCCTCTCTATCCCTATCTTTCATCCCTATTAATTCAACAACAACACTTAATCACCCAAACACATGACAACCCAAACCGAGTCCATTCTCTTAACCACACCGTCGCCCAGCTCCCCCCGATCAGTCACGCCGAAGCGGCTGCCGTCTCCCCCATAGACGGCACCTATCCCCGCCAAGTCGGCGATTATATCTGGGGTGGCTATATCAACTTTTACATCGCCAACGGCGGCATCGTCTACCCGCGCTTCGATGTCCCCGAAGATAAAATCGCCCATGATATCCTCCAAGCCGCCTTCCCCGACCGAAAAATCGTCGGGGTCCACGGAGCCCGCCACATTTCAATGTGCGGTGGTATCATTCACTGTATTACCCAACAACAACCGAAATAACTCTCCCAACTGGTCCAGTCTCCCACATAAAACGATAGCAAAGTACAGATCAAAACTGGATCAGTTTATATAGAAAAGGAATCCACCAATGCAATCTTTCTGGAACGACTCTGAAACAACATCCATCAGCAACGACCTTCTCGCCTTGCGTGTCTACACCTCTCAACTTCTCGGCCGTAATCCCGCCCTCGTCCTCCACGGTGGCGGCAACACCTCGGTCAAAATCACCGAAAAAGATTTATTCGGCCGTGATGTAGACGTCCTCTACGTCAAAGGTAGCGGTTGGGATCTCGCCACCATCGAAAAACCGGGCTTTTCCCCCGTACGCATGGACACCCTGCTACAAATGGCGGAGCTTGAAACCCTCACCGATACCGATATGGTCAAATATCAGCGGGCAGCCATGCTCAATCCCAACGCCCCCAACCCATCGGTCGAAACGATCTTGCACGCGCTTATCCCCTACACCTTTGTCGATCACACCCACGCCGACAGCGTCGTCACCCTCACCAACAGCCCCGGTGGTGCCGACCTGATTCGCCAAGTATATGGGGATCGTATTGTCATCATTCCCTATGTCATGCCCGGCTTTATCTTAGCCAAAACAGTTTATGACATCATGAAAGACAAAGATTGGTCCCAAGTCGATGCCATGATTCTACTGAACCACGGGGTATTCACCTTTGCCGATACTGCGCGTGAAGCATATGAAGACATGATTAACATTGTCACCAAAGCGGAAACGTATTTAGAAGCACAAGGACTCTACACCGCCCCCACCAAAGAGCAGTCGGGCCAAATTTTCTCACTGGAACAACTATTGCCACTGGCCGACTTACGCCAAGCGGTTTCCCAACAGCGTGGCATCCCCACACTAGCCCGCTTAAATCACCATATCGCATCCGTCGCCTACAGTGAAATGGCCGATATCAGTTCAATCGCCAGCCGTGGGCCGCTCACGCCGGACCATTCAATCCGCACCAAACGGGTCCCGATGGTGGTCGAAAATGATGATCCGGCTGCCAGCGCGGCCGCATACGCCGCAGAATATACCGCCTATTACCAACGCCATGTCCGCAACGAAACGATGCTCGACCCCGCCCCTCGCTGGGCGGTCTGGCCCAGCCGAGGCACCATATCTCTCGGGACCAATGTCAAAGAGTGTGTCATTATCGAGAACATCAGCAACCACACCCTCAACGCGATTCAAACGGCCGAAAAAATGGGAGGCTGGCGGCCACTTGGCGAAAAAGATATTTTCGATGTCGAATATTGGGAATTAGAACAAGCGAAGCTCAAACGAGGGGGTAGTAAACCGCCGTTCAACGGCCATGTCGCCGTTGTCTCGGGGGCCGCACATGGCATCGGCCGTGCCTGTGCTACCCACTTAAGCACGCTCGGTGCGGCCGTACTCGCTCTCGATATCGATCCGGCCGTGTCAGAAATCGCCAGCACCACCATCATGCCGCTCGTCTGCGATGTCACCGATACGGCCGCGCTAGAAAACGCCCTCGCCCAAGCGATACAAACCTTCGGTGGCATCGACATTGTCGTCAGCAATGTCGGCTTCTTCCCAGCCAGCCAGTCAATCGAAAGCATCGAATCGCTGATGTGGCAAAAAGCGCTCGATGTCAATCTCACCAGCCACCAACTCCTCTGGCAAAAATGCATCCCCTTCCTCAAACGAAGCCTCAACCCCAGCATCAATGTCATCGCCTCGAAAAACGTCCCCGCGCCCGGCCCCAACGCCAGCGCCTATTCCGTCACCAAAGCCGGTTTAACCCAGCTCGCCCGCGTCGCCGCCCTCGAACTCGGCCAATTCGGGATTCGGGTCAACACCCTCCATCCCAACGGCGTATTCGACACCAAGCTCTGGACCCCCGAACTATTAGAAAAACGGGCCGCCAGCTATGGCATCACCGTCGATCAATACAAACGGAACAACATCCTTAATGTCGAAGTCACCAGCCAGGATGTGGCCGATATGGTCGCCCAACTCGCTGGGCCAGCATTCGCCAAAACAACGGGTGCTCAAATCCCGCTCGACGGTGGCAACAACCGCGTCATCTAAACAATATCTTCGCCAAAGTAATCAACTCATTGGGTTTGCTCCCCTCTTATCAAGAGGGGCTGGGGGGAGGTGATTCTCTTCCTCTCCCTCAACCCCTCACTCGTTGGGAAAGAGGGATATGTGATCGGTTACGAATGAAAAATAGTTCAGCAGACGATAGCTATCAACAACTTAACAAACAGATTGTTGAAGAATTTCGTTATAATGATTGAATCCCTTAATGGGAAAAAACAATCAAGCGTAAAAGCAACGCTTCAATCCAAAATCCAAAATCTAAAATCCCCATGCGTTTCACCAACAAAACAATCCTCATCACCGGTGCCACTGGTGGCTTCGGCCGTGAATTCACCAAACAGCTTCTCGCCAAAAACAACACCCTCATCCTGACCGATCTAGACGAAGCCACACTGACCGAAATGGCCCTAACGGCCGAAAAAGAGGCCGGCACCGGCCGAGTCTTACAATGCATCGCCAGCGACCTAAGCACACGCGAAGGATGTCAAACCCTGTTTGATCGCATCCAAGAGCTTGGCCACCCGCTCGACGTGCTCATCAACAACGCCGGAATCGCCCTCATGGGACGCCATGACGAAGTCCCGCTGGCTCGCTGGGAACAGCTCCTAGAAATCAACCTCGCTAGCCCGATGCGGCTCACCGCCCTATTCACCCCACAAATGATCGAACGGAGACAAGGTCATATCATCAACCTCGCCTCCGTCGCCTCATGGACCAGCGATGTCGGCCTATCCGCTTATTCCGCCAGCAAATTCGGCCTACGCGGTTTCAGCGTCGCTCTCGCCGACGAATTAAAACCACACAACATTCAAGTTTCCGCCATTTACCCCTTCTACAGCCGCACTCCGATCCTCAACTCCCCCCGCTTCGGCACCCTAGCCGAAGCGGTTCCACCTGATCCCGAAAATGTCCCAGGAGTCACAAACCCCGCCGATGTCATTCGCAACGCCCTCGCGCAAGCCGAAAACGACAAACTCCACATCTTTCCAGACCGCGTCGGCCGCATCATTTACCAACTACAAAAATTCCCCGCCCTCTTTGATTGGTTTCGCCAAAAAATCTCCGCAGCCACTTACAACTAAGAAAACATCACAACCAAGCCCCTTTTCTCCTTTTGCCTTTTGCCTTTTTCCTTTATGAAAATCTCCACCCGCGTTCATCCTCCCGCCCGTCATGTCCCACTACTAGACTATCTGAGCGGCCGTTTCACCTACCGACCCCGCGAAGCATGGCAAACGCTCATCGAAGAAGGGCATGTCGAACACAACGGCCGTCGCGCCACCCTACAAACAATCGTCACCCAAGGGGACACCCTCACCACAGAAATACCCGACCCAGACCCACCCGACGCCAATTATGACTACACGATCGTTTATGAAGATCAGTGGCTCATCGGGATCAACAAGCCGACCAATCTGCGCGTCCACGGCCGTGGCCGTTTTATCCACGCCAACCTCATTCACCATATCCGTCACGTGCGTCAACCCGCCTATCCAGAGGCAGAACTCGCCAACCGTCTCGATGCCAACACCACCGGTGTCGTCGTCCTCACCCAAGACAAGGAAACGGTACGGCGTATGAATCACCTTTTTCGTGAGCGTCTGGTGCAAAAAACCTATTTGGCACTGGTGCACGGCCAACCTCCCGCCTCGGGATCGATCCAAACCCCCATCGGCCAACTCCCCAGCCCAGACCGCATCTATCGCTTTGGGAGCGGCCCCACGGCCGTTAAACCGAAAGAGGCCCAAACCGATTTCACGGTCATCAACCAAATCAATCACGACATCGCCTTGGTCGAACTCACCCCCCGCACCGGCCGGACCCATCAGCTGCGGGTCCACATGGCCGAACTCGGCCATCCCCTTATCGGCGACATGCTATACCAAATGGATGATGAGACCTTTTTACGCTATTGCAGCCACCCCCAAGAGTTTGACACACCATTAATCGGCCGTCACGCCCTGCATTGTGTACAAAACAGCTTCCCCCACCCGTGGTGCGAAGAGGAAACCTGCACTATCAAAGCCCCCCTCCCCCCAGATATGCGCCAAATCATCGATTCATAACCCCATCTGTATTATATTTCCAGCAAACCAGCCAACCGGTTACGCTACACTATTGCCAATCAGTTGGGCAATTCCGATAGCTCCGGTTCAAGCGCTGATAAGGTACCATTTTCCATTAAAATCCTGCGGTCTCTGACCGCATCAGCCGTAGAACCGCACCAGATTTCACAAACCAATCGGCCGTTACACAACCCGCGCCAAAGACCCCAAGGGTTTCAGTCGTATACAACC
>WTJY01000525.1 GCA_011524645.1 Anaerolineales bacterium
TGGGCGAAGGCGCGAAACAACAATAACAACCCAAACCGTTTTTACTGAAAAGCCGCGCAAATGTGATGTTCATATTTGCGGATGTGGCGGTGACGGCCGTATTATTTCGTGGACCCGTTTCAGACATCGGTCGCGTTGGCGGTGTCTGGCTAATGAGATTTCTTTAAAAGCGGAAAGAAATGTTGTGTTGCTTGTTCACCAACTGTTCGGCTCTACAGTTCTTTTTGGGTGCGCGCATCTCAGGCTGAACAGGATGCTATCCAACAACTGAGTTAACCCGATTTTGAAGTTGTTGTGTTCAGCCTTTTTGTCCCCATTTACCAACCCCGTCTACAGCCTACCAGCATAACCGCCATTGTCATGATCGTCATAGCGGTTATCACCACCATTGTTAGGCAAACGCCATTCATGGCCATCGTAATCTAGCACACGGATTCTACGACCTTGAAGCTCTTTGTTGTTTCCGTTTTGCAATTACGCTGAGCTAGAATCTTTTATCAAACGTACGGCAAATCGGTTTTCATTGGGTCCAGATCTTCCCATGCGTGTCCATGACACTTTGATCTTTTTTGGGGTGCTTAATTGAAGAATGGCGGCCGATGCGTTGTCGTTTCCAATCGAACCGGACCAAAAGAAACCGTTGTTTCCACTAAGCTGAATACAGCTTTGATTGGCTAAGTAAGTACCGCCTGTTAACTCTAAATTTAAGCCGCTGGCCCCACCCTTTGTTAACTGATCAAATGCTTGTTCTCCCCCACCATAAGCGTCAATTAATGCTTGATATTCTTGCCAAGTGGGTAAGTGCCAACCGGGTGGAAGTACTTTTGGTGTCAATACGGTCCACCCATAATATAACCCACCGATCCTGCTTTCCGCTTTACTTTCGAAATATGGAGCCCATGTCTGGCAATGTTCTTCACCGGTGAAATAATTGAAGTTTTTGGCTGTCCAAATATTACCATCCTTTAATTTGACGGTGGGATAAGTAAATGACATCCCTGTTTCATCTGTACGGCTATCTACTAGTGGCTCGGTTACCATATTATTTTCCTATGTTTTTGAGTACTAAATTGATTTGTTGGTTTTTTAGAAATTGAATGGTGTTATGGTGCATATGCGGTTATATTGAAGTGCAAAATGGCGCAGATATTGCAAATAATTTCGCCCCACGTTTATGATGTATGGTACATATTGCTGACTCGCGTATAGTAACGAGTCATTGCGTGAGCGTCTGGACGAAACGGGCCTGTTCCACCCATGAGCACAACCGTATTTGCATTGTCGTCTACATAAGGGTTACTCTTATATTGTAAATCATCAAAATTCGCATTTTGCCCGCCTTGTGCATATCTCTGGAATGGAGGTAAATAAACAACTGGATCGTGCAATTCTGTTATGCGATAAAACCTGCGCATGCCACCGCTCCAAGCACCACCAGACCGGTTGTTATTTCTAGTTACACTATTGAGCCAAGAGTAAGCTACACTGCTAAGGCCAATTGCTGGCTGTCCGAAAGTTATGATACCCCATAAGTGGGGGTTTGCAGCATAAAAAGCCATTTCCATGGTGGCTATTTGAGCTACAGCACCACCTAGGCTATGGCCCGTAAAGAAGATCGGTTGATTACCGTAACCTTGTGCTATACCCACAATGTCTTTGAGCTGGTCATAGACATCATAGACCCCTTCACAAACGTCTCCGTAGACTCTGGGTATTGGATTGATATCTATATCCGCAATTTTTTCCTCTAGGTTGCTTGTTCCCCTGAATGCGATATAGGTTCCACCGTTGATGTTTGCGCAGATAGCTTGGAGACCTCCCAAGATTGGAATGTTTGTTTGCACTACTCCTACGTTGATATTAGGATAATTGCGTTGAATGTATCCGACGTTTTTGTAGGCAAGAAGGCTTAAAACGGCGCATCCAGTGATAAGCCCCCATGTATTCTTATTGCTAATAGTTCGTTCGCTAAGTGTTGCCAAACTCGCTTACGGTACAGGAATTGGCAATGAGGCTTCTAAGTTGTCTTGTTTTTGAAATGAGGATAAATCTTTTTTGTCCATTTTATACTCCCATACCTTCGCCATTTTTAGACATATTTGAGAACAATGTCTCTCGGAAGCCAATTGATAGGCGGAATTAAAAATAACTCAAGCTGTTGGCACAACTATTTTTAATTCGCGCTTGATCAAAAGCTCCTCTCCTGATAGGAGGGGAGCAAATCCAATCGCTTGATTATTTTGGGCGAAGATATTGATACTCCAATATCTAATTTTATTGTTTCTAGATTTGTAAATGTCTTAGATATTTCGTCCACGTTACAAAATAATTGCAAACCAGATGCAATTTCTCGCGGTAATGAATTTTTCAATAGTTTTTTGTGATTGTGTTTATCGGTGGCGTATGAATGCTCCGCCTAGAGCAACACCCTTCGGGGCCGTCGATTATTGTTCTAATTCGTGAGATAAGCGGCAGAATAATCGCACATGGATGTGACCCGCAATTATTATTGCTTGATTTGGATACTGCGATATGCTTTGGCTGTTTCGACTACACCTTTATAAAACTGAATGTAATGCTCTTTGAAATCTGTCTCTAATTTGTCCTTGAGGGCTTCATAACGATCTAGTATATGAACAATTTGCACCACATTGACAAACACATCAATTATTGCCCAACCAACCGCTAACACAATGACAAACTTGCCTAAGCCTGACATAATATCCCATATCCCTTCTGCTACAGCATCGATGGCAATTCCTTCTTCTTCGGCAATTTGTTCAATTGCCCTTCTGCCTCCTCTCGTCGCCACATTTAAGACTGTAATTGAAAGGTCACGAGCAAAATCATATGAGAGACTCGTTGATGGAATCGCCGCCTTGAAGGCCTTCCAATACGCTTTCACCGCGTTATTAGACTTATCGCTTAAATGCAAATCATCCAAAGCATCGTAAACCGCTTGAATCTCGTTGCTATGATAGAATCTTCGCACCACACCTGCGAATTTTTTAAATGATGCCGCCGTTAATACTTCTTTGCATTCGACGTGTAACATGAATTGGAAAAGAATTGCTCGACAATGTCGTGTATCTAGTCCTGTTGTCGCTTTAGACGCAATTAATTTGTTGTTGTTCTTCCACCTTGTGATGTAGTCCTTTACCTTCGTATCGATTTGGCCTGCAATTTTTACATCCGCATGTTCCAGTTTCTGGTTCAATTCTTTGGATTTATCTGCAACTAATAAATGATCTGCCACTACAGATGCTTCAGCTACGGCTAATATCACTAAGCTTGTGCCAAATGACCAAAACGCGGCTAGAGCAGCGGCATCGGCCGTAATTTGGGCTGCATTACCTGCAATGATTTCGGTAACTAGAGTAGATGCACAGCTTTCAAGATCTCCAATTACATTCGTAACAGCAACAGATGGATCCTTATCAGGTACGGCCCGTAGAGCACGGTGTTCGGCGATTATTTTGTTAATGTTGTCATCACTTTCGTCTTCCCAAGTGCTTATATAGCTGCAATAAGCTATTAGATCCGTACTCGTAAAATCTTTACCATTCATAAATATTCTCCTATCGGTTGAATGTTTCTGGTTGAGTAATGTTTGCTACTCGCTTTATAAGGCTGACAACACAAATAAACTCGCAGTTGATCTGAATTGCCTTGTTGTGACTTGTTTCAGCTGTATTTCTCGCTCTTTATTCTGAGCAAATGTGCGCTCTTTAATCTTGTTTGAGGCGATCTTGTTGGCTGTTGTCAGGCACATAATCATCTTGCACGAGGGGCGTGACCACTGCGTGACCAGCGTGATAACTTCGATATGCTTTCACAGGTAGTTTCGCTATAATCGATGCTTACTACTCCTATGTTTTATTTCTCAACAAATCGACTTTTCGTAAAAAAGCTATAAAGCAATGTTTTTGTCTATCACCTTATTGGGTCAACTGCGCATAAAACTGGATGATCAGCTGGTTAAAAGCTTTCGGTCAAAAAAAGCAGAGGCCTTACTAATTTACTTAATATGTTCAGCCGATCGTGTACACACACGCGAGTCGCTTATCGATCTTTTCTGGCCGGACCAACCCCTAAAAAAAGGGTTTACCAACCTACGCCAAACCCTGCGTCGGCTACAAAACGGCATCAATAACACTACCGCCGATCCCCCTTTCCTACTCATTGATGAAACGACAATTCAATTTAATCGAGCGAGCCAACACCAACTCGACCTCCATCAGTTTCAGACTCTTTTGTTAGGCTGTGACCAGCATAGGCCGAATATCAACTTGGTTTGTCATTCGTGTATAGCAAATTTACAACAGGCGGAACGGCTCTATGGCACCGGTTTTTTGCCCCACTATGGGTTAGATGATGCGCCAAATTTTGACCATTGGCTGGAAATCATACGCGAAGAGATGCGCCAAAAGGGGGCTACCCTCTTCCAACAGATGGCTGATTATCACGAACATCGGGGAGAATATAAGCAAGCGGATCGATATGCTCGTCGTGTGATTGCGATCAATGATTGGGATGAGACAAGCCAGCGCCAGCGCATGCGTCTTTTCGCACGGCAGGGGAAACGAACAAACGCGCTTAAGCTCTATCGAAGCTTTGAAAAGCGGTTGAAAGCGGATCTTGGTGATGATGTTGAACCGGAGCGGGAAACTCGCGAGCTATATGTCAAAATTAGAACCACACCGCAAGATCGGCCGTGTACACTCCCTTCACTCTTTGGCCGGACATTTGTCGGCCGTGAGCACGAACTTGCTGATATAAAAATGTACTTGGCCCATCCTCAATATCGCTTTCTGACCCTTGCTGGGCTAGGGGGAATTGGTAAAACTGAACTATCTTTGCAAATCGGTTGGGCGGCGGCAGGCGACCATTTTGGCCCTTTTAGCGATGGGGTTTATTTTATTGATGCGCTAGAAACCCAAGATTCGGTGACGATGTTTGTGACACAGATCGCAACCGCGTTCAATATTAATCTCTCGGGGCGGAGTCGGCCGCAATCTTATTTGCTTAATCGGATGGCCAATAAAGAATGCTTAATTTTGATCGATAACGGGGAATCCCTCGATGTTCACGGCCGTGATTTTCTGAGGCAATTGCTAGACAAAACATCGGCCGTTAAATTACTTGTTACGTCACGCCACCGTCTGAAAATGCGCGGAGAAACCCTTATTCCGATTACAGGGCTTCCATTCCCCAAACCCCATGAAGAGTTAGCCAATCACCATGTCGCTATCGCTTGTTTTGAAACCCGCGCGAGGCAAATCGATACAACCTTTAAACCAAATGACCAAGATCAAAATGCGATCATCAAGATCGCCCAATTAACAGAAGGGTTACCGCTCGCCTTGAGGCTCGCCGCCAGCTGGATTCGCTTGCTCTCTTGCTCAGAAATCGCCGGTAAGATCGAAGAATCTGTTAAAAATTTGACGACAACGCTCGATGATGTTGCGCTCCGTCATCGCACCATTTGGGGGATTTTTAATCAAGCTTGGGCTATCATGAACCCAGAGCAAAGAGAAATATTAGCCAATCTCGCTGTTTTTAGAGGTGGATTTTCTCCAGAGGCGGCTCAGGAAGTTGTTGGGGCATTAGCAGTTGATCTTGCCGATCTTCTAGACTTGTCTTTGCTGGAGCGACGGCCGTCTGATACCACAACAGAGCTCCGCTTACATCCTTTGTTGCGCCAATATTTACAAAAAAAACGGCCGCTTGAGTCATCTGTTGTCGAGAGACACACACGTTATTACGAACAGCAACTGACCCAATTAGCGCGTCAAGTAGACAGCCCTGAATTGGCGACTGTGTTTGTTACCTTAGATCAGATATGGGGCGACGCGCAAGCCGGTTGGTCTTCAGC
>WTJY01000308.1:0-1494 GCA_011524645.1 Anaerolineales bacterium
TTAGAAAACACGCTATTTTTGTCGGCACGGCCGACAAAAATAGCGTAAAAAGAGAGAGCCTCCTGCCCTTGAAGGAAGTGGGTTGGGGGATGGGTGTGGCACTGAAATGATTTTCCCTAAAAAGATATAGGTAAAACTAAGCCTGATAGGAGGGGAGCAAATCCAATTAGACCGTTCGCATTGGCGAAGGTGTTGACATTTATTTGGGGATTTTAGTCTCTTCGTGCTTGCTGGTTGACGCTGTATGTCGTGCTTTGGTTAGGTTTCGTGCGGTATGTTTTTGAAATTTGCAAGAATGTGTCAGTTAGTTAAAGTTTGCTGTGACTTTTCTGTAAGATGCCGAGCGTAAAATGATTCTGATTTATTGCCAAGATCAAAAATATTTTTAATTCCACCAACACCAAAGAGGTATTTTATGAAAACCACCCATATCGGGTCGCCTATCTATTTTGTCCTTCTGTCTATGCTTTTTTTCTGCGCTATTTATTTATCAATTATCACAACAACGACATTGCAAGCGGCCGCTACGGCCGATACTGTCGACATCACCCTTGACGGTAGCAATAATCTGAAAATTACTGAAAATGGTGACAATAGCGATAATGATTTTGCCATTCGTTTTAATGGGACAGATTTTGAAATTGCGCTGTTAACTGGGGGGACATTCAATACAGCGATTGCCGGAGCAAGTGGGAGTGGGAGCAATCGGGTGTCGATTCCTGAATCGGCCGTGTCTGGACCCCAAATTATCTTTGATGCGGGTGGAGGAGATGACACGCTGACGATTGATATTCAAGACAATACTGATCCTTTTGCCAAGCAGATCGTCTTTAACGGGGAGGGACAAACGGCCGGAGATGCCTTGCTCTTGATCGGCTCCGCGACAATCGCTGAGGCGGACTTTTTCTTTACCAATGAAAACGATGGTTCGATTAGTTTGACCTCTAATGGGACGATTTTTTATACCGGTTTAGAGCCGATTACCTCATCGATTAACATGGTTGACGTGACGCTAAACTATGGAAGTAGTAGTGAAACGATTTCTATTACGAATGCGGGGAGTGGTCAAACGACGGTTGATTCCAATATCGGAGGGGAAATTGTGACGTTTAATAACCCGACCGGCCGTTTGGAAATTAATGGGGGGGCGGGAGACGATATTATTCAAGTCGATAGCTTACTGAGCCAATATCCGGCCAATTTGATTTTTTCTGGGGGAGCGGACAATGATTCGATTCAGTTTGCCAGTGTGACTTGGCTGGATAGCGGTAAAAATGGCTCTTTTACGGCCGAATCGATCAACCAAACTGCGGCCCTTCGCGTGCCGGGGACCGTTCTGTTGGATGCGGGAAGCGGTGGGGATATTGTTTTGACGAATGGGACTAACGGGATGGGGACATTGGCGATTACCGATGCGGATAAGGCCGATATTTTAGCCAGTACCAGCGTCAATTTAGAAACGATTACTACCCAGACCAGCTTTTTTATGGAATC
>WTJY01000308.1:1594-5864 GCA_011524645.1 Anaerolineales bacterium
CTGGCGCGATTTTATTGCGTGACGGCACGGCCGGAGGCAATGAACTCATGGAACTTAATGCTTCGATTACGAATGCGAGTAGCGGTGATATTACGATCTTTGCTGATGGAAATTCAGTAGATGACCCGATGACGATTGTCAGTGATATTACGGCCGGAGGTGGTGATATTACACTTGTTGCGTATGGAACGGTCAATTTCGATAGTGATCCGATCGTTTCAACCATTGGCACAGGCACGATTTCGATTCATGGCGGTGCGACATACTCTTTTGCAACGGGGGTTGATATGACGGCCGGTACATCGGAAGGTCGTGTGACTGGCGGGACAGACTATACGCTTCTGACGACTCAGGGAGATGTGTTTTTGACCGCCCAAAACCTGATCAATGTAGAAATGATTGATGTTGACTCAGATGCTACAGGGGGGAGAGGTACGGTACGTATTTGGTCTGATGTGGATGGAAACGGTGTTGGGGAAATATTTGATACACAAGGGTTTGAAAACAGCTTTATCACGGCCGAGACCCTTATTATGCGCTCTGCCAATGGGATTGGTAGCTCAAGTGGTATGGAAGTCACTGTTGACTATTTGGCTGCCTATAGCAGTGGTCTTTTCGGTAAAATCGAGATTAACAACACGGCCGATGTTGTTACGACGACATCGGGATTAGGGATTAGCGGAATTGTGAATGATGGCTCGGGCACGCTTGAGCTAACCACATCGGGAGATTTACATATTGATACCCCGATTGCGGGGACTGGGATTGTTGAGTTAACGGCCGGTGGCGACATCGCTGACCTGAATGATACCGGTACCGATGTGACCGGTTCTTTCGTCACCCTTGATGGGGTTGTGTCCCCCGGTGGGGATGGTGTTGGGATTTTCTCTGTGCAAGGGGGAACAACTTTAGCGGCAACAAGTGGGTTTGAAGTGGATTTAACCGGATCGACCACGGCCGGACCACATGATCAGCTCAATGTTGACGGGAATGTAACCATTGATAGTGGGGCGGTATTTACCCCTGATTTGAGCGCCTTTACGACCTATGAGCCGGGTGCAATTACGGTGATTGATAACACCGGCTCCTTTTCGGGGGAATTTGCTGGATTGCCTGATTTAGCTCAAACAAATCCCGGTAGCACGCCAAACTTTGTGGTTGAATATAGCAGTATGGTTTTGCGTGCTTACTTCGCGTTCTCTCCCACGCTGACTATTAGCTATGCCAGTCCCTCAACGGCGACGCTAACATGGGATGAGTATGTGAGTAACTGTGCCTATTTTGTGTTTCGTGCAGATCAACCTTATTTAGGCCCTGTTGATGTGTTTGAGAAAGATGTAAATTCACCCTTTGACGATACGACCGCTGTAGAGACCTATTTTTATAGCGTGGTAGCGGAAGGTTGTGCTGGCGGAACTGCTGAATCAAATGAAGTCGGGCTCTTTTATTTTGAACTGACTTCGGGTAATTAGGGGATAATCTGTGAGATTGGACCACTTTTCTTACCGCCTAAATTGGCCGAATAAGGGTAAGAAAAGTGGCTTGATTGAATGATGCGGAGTTCGCTTGTAGAACTTCGCATCACGATGACAAAGGGGCTAGCGAATGATTGTCGGCCGACTCATCCTGATATGAAGTAGCTGTGTCGAAAATACCTGATATTAGACCCGCTGGGCGAATGCAATGATCTGAGCTGTGGCTCAATGCGATCATCGCTTTGAGCCATTTTTATTGGGAATATACAGGGCCGTTGAACGCCAATATTTTTTCGGCAATATCGGACTTTGGGTGACTGAGGTAGAGCCTGCGGAGATGCGTTTTGTTTGCTCACTGTGGCAAATGACATAAGCATTTGATTCACATATTGGTAGTATTTTTGTACCGAAAGATGGTTTATCGTCCCACTTGATGCGTTGCAGTCTCATTTCTTAAGTAATATTGTAAGTTTAGGGCAATAGCCTCACCTTACAATCTATCTTACCACGCCAATTCCTGCGTTTATAATCTCCACACTCCCTCATCTACATCTTCTTCTTCTTCGCTCTCACATCTCAGGTTTCAATTTATTGATTCACAACGTCATCGTAGTTAGCAGATGGCTTGTATTTTTCAGTTAAAGGAAATACAGCCCCTCATGTTATTTCGAACCTCCTTCCGTGTTGGATTGACCCTGTCAATCGCTTGCCTACTCCTTTCTTCCATTTTTGTTTCTCTATTATACGCCAATGAAATCGATCCTGACTCTGTTGTGTCTGGTGATGTGCCACGCACGGCCGATCTCATCGGCTTTCGCTTGCGTGCTTTTGGTAAGCCAAGTGAAAAAGAAGTCTATATCGGTGTCCCCAATCTCGGCGGCGGTGGACACCGGTTGGATAGCCATTTGACTTGGGCTACTGGTGAAAATGAGTTTGTTTTCACTGTGGATAAAACGGCCGATGCCGCTGAAATCGTCATTATTAATGCGACCGGCCACTATACCACCACCTATCCCGATATTACGACCCAATTGGTCAAAAAAGGGTATACCTATACTGTCGATTATCTCGACACTCTCGCTTTTAGCGTTGTGCAGCGAGACAGCAACGGTGTTGTTGATTTGTATGATTTGCACCTCAATCAAATCCCCCTAGGTAACTATGGGATTGATGAGGACGGCTGGAGCAATTGGACCCTGTCAGAGATCAATCTGAGCGGAGATATTGTGCTAACCGGCACTGTTTTTCTCTCTGGGACATTTGGTAATAGTGCAGAGCTGAGTAAGTTTCAAGTTGATTTCGGAGTAACCAGCGGTTGCGCGGCTGTTTCTGCACCGGATGTCGATATTGCGGCTTCTGACCCAGATGTGGTATTGGGCTGGAACAATACGCAAAATTACCCGGTGTCTGTCTGGCATTTTGATTTGCCCTATCAACAAACCGGTCAAAATCGCGCGGTTAATCTGGTCGCTTCGCTGTCTGGTAGTACGGATCAATACGTGGATGTAAATGGTCTAGATGTTGAAGGTGGCCGTTTCTACCAGCTTGAGTTCACCAATGCGTGCGGTTTTGCTGAAAGCAAAGAGCTGGCTAAGTTTACCTATGGATTAACGCCTGGGCCGTGATGTCCTAATAGTGATTTGCGAGTAAACCACACATTTTTTAAGTGAGCCTACACTTGTAATAGCCAGAAGGACCTACTATAGACATGTCCCGCAGAAATTTAAGCTAAATTTAACATAGCAATTTGTTTTACGACTAAACTTTAATTTGCGGCCGTTTCCGGCCCATTTTTTGTCGTTTTCATCTCTTTATTAGGAATTGCTATGTCATATCGATCAATCAAATTTTGGGTACTCGCACTCATTTTGTCAGGCGTTGTTGTTTTGCAGACGATTTCCCCTGTGGTTCAGGCGCAACAAAGCGACCGGTCGGCCGCCGATGCGGTGCAAGCGGCTTGGGGTTTGGCGAAAACGGCCGCTACTTATCGCTATACATCGAATGTGGCGCAGACTACTTATCCCGCGCCCGCGATCGAGAATGTGGGGAAACCACCCCGAGTGGATGGTTTTCATGCGGTAGGCAGCTTTGATCAAGCGGGCCAGCAGATGCACCTTGAGGTGACTAACCAAAATAACGATTGGTTTGAAGTACAAGTCGATGGGGTTGATGCGCGGGGGCGGACCAATACGGATGAGGCATGGCAAGAATTTGGCACCGTTAGCGACTTCTTCGCCCCCGGCGGTGACCCGCTCGGCTTTTTGGCCGGTGCCACCCAAATCCAACAGGGAACATCCGAAACGACCTCGGGATCGGACGGTGAACCTCTTACTCTGACCTCTTACTCTTTCACCTTCTCTGGCTATCATTTCGGCCGCTTCATTACCGACGAAATCACCAAACAACTGATCGCCTCTGGCGAAATCCAGCCGGACCATCGGCTTGAAGTCGCCGATGTGTATCTGCGCATGAATGGCACCGGCGAAATAACGCTGAACGAAGCCGGATACCCTGTAGCGGTAAAGATCGATTTAGATATGGGAACACTTGACTCTGGCGAAACAGCAACGGCCGAAATCCGCCTAACCTACAAAGATTTCACCGCAGTGGAAAACATCGCCAACCCGACGGCCGTGTGGGTCACGCCACAAGTGTGGTTGCAAACAGCGGCCGTGCAAAACCATGAACTGCCTAATCAAGTGGCGATCAGTTTGGCACTTTTATTTTTCTCTTTGGCGTTGGCCCTTTTGATTTGGCACACATGGCAAAGCCGCGCTTTTTATAAGGTCGTAGCT
>WTJY01000361.1 GCA_011524645.1 Anaerolineales bacterium
AATTATCATATCCTCAGTTTAATCGAGCAAATTTTATCGAAAACAGTTTCAACAGGAACTGCATTAGGCTTATCTGGGATGCGGAAATTTTCGGTTTTAAAGATCGTCCGTAAGTATGGTACGGGTCGTTGGGAAAATCACTTTATTAGAGCCGTTGTGTGGTTGTTGATTAACTTGGTGAGAGGATGATCTGCTTGTAGAGGGTATGGTAATATTTTTCTGCTATTTTTTGCCAACTATAATTTTGAATTGTTGCATAGCCATTGTCACTGAATTGTTTTCTTATGTCAGCGTCTTGAATTAATTGATCGGCCGCGTGAAATAAGGCTGTCGTATCTTCAACTGCGGTTATTGAGCCGTTTACGCCATTTATGATTAAGTCAGGTGCGAGGCCGACGGCCGTGGTGACCAAGGGGACTTTTGTGGCAAGTGCTTCTAGAATCGCTTTTGGGCCACCTTCTTCACGCGAAGTCACGAGATAGCCATCTAGGCAGTTATAGTGACCCACAATATCATGATAATGATTCAACAAGTCATGACGATATGGGACACCGATTTTATCTAAGCCTTGTTTAACATATCCACGTGCCGGACCTGTGAGCAAAATAAACAGGTTGGGGTGTTTTTTATAAAGTTGGTTGACCACATCAATAAAAATATCCGGTCCCTTCTCCAGCTTAGGAACGAGCCCATCACCCCAACCTGCACCATCTTTTTGAAACGAGCCGAGACAAAACGCATCGGCCGGAATCCCCAGTTTCTCCCGTTTTTTGGCTTTATCTGAGGCGATGGTGTGGGGCTTAAATAGACCTAAATCGACCCCCAGTGGGATAAGGCGTACCTTTTCACGTGGAACCCCCCAACGAAGCAAGCGATTTTTCATTAATGTTGCTGAGGTTACAATATGAGTCAGCTGATCTGTATGGGCGATAAATCGCTCTGTATTTTGTTTTAACTGATCTGAACAATCTACGATATCACCATGAAAGATCGTGGCGATAAGTATGTTGCGCTGGTTTTGTTTTTTGCCTAGGCTGGCTAGATAAGCTCCCGCTTCACCATAATGAATTAAGTGCTGAGTCAGTAATTGGGGGGTGGCTGTCGTTGTCGCCTGAACTTGAAACTGATGGTGAATATGGTTTGTTATATAGCGGCCGACCCAATCCGTCACCCATTCTTTGTCGGGGACAACATAGTATATGTTACGGGATTGGGGTTGGTTGAGATGATATTTCGCAGTCCGCCACAGAAACTGGGGAACCATACTAGCAAGTTGGAGTCCTTTTTTTATTTTAGTAGCCATTTCTTTACGCTTGATGCGATCTGTCTAGGTGTCTTCGTTGGTTGAATCGCTTGTCGCCATAATGGCCATTGGGGGAGTTGCTTGCGTTCCGCCAATATCTCTTCACGCTCGGCCAGAAGTTGCTGAAAAAGCTGTCCGTACTGAGTCGTCATGCGCTCTTTCGTGTGTGGATAGTGTGCCATTTTGGGTTGGTAAATAGGGTAATCGATCTGTATTTGTTGTAGTGCATCTAAAAAAGTTTCGGCGGTAAACTCAATGCCATAACCTGCACATTGTTCCGGGAGTGCCCCGCTTTTCCTATAGAGCAATGGCAGTCCACATGCTGCCCCTTCGTGCTGGTGATTGCCACCTGGCTCATTGATCGAGGCCGTTAGGTAGACATGGTTCTGTTTTAGGGCGGCCGCAAGCTCTATTCCATCTTTGGGTGGTAAATAGGTGCTATTCTTGAAGCTGAATCCGTGGGGGAGATTTCCGATGTAGGTGAAGCTAAATTTGTCACGCCATTCTGCTTGACCGAGCATTTGATCGAGTTTCTGGTAAATATCAAACCCTTTTTTCCAGTGTGCTCCCCAATGGTGGGTGACGAGTTTTAGTGGCTCGTGGCCGTTCCACACGGGATATCCGTCTGCATGGAATATATTTTTGTCGGCACCATTGTAAATGGTTGATGAGCGCCGAGGATTGAGTCCTTGGGCGTGTAACAATGGATCGAGCCATTGACCGATAAAGACGGTATGGTCGGCACACTGATTACCTGCGATTAGAGCCTTATTGACATGCTTGGTATCTTTGCGCTCATCACATTCATTAATACGATGTACGATGATCGTCTTTGGATTGCGTAACAAGATGTAGCGTAAAATATGAATATGATTGAAACCTGCGCTGTTGGAGTTCGGCCGTGGGTCCGTGAGCAAAATGATGTCTAAATCGGGATCTTTTAAGTCAAAAGATACATCCCAGCCATCTTTAATGAGCGCACTTGAGAGAGACTTGGCAAAACGGTTCCCGCCCCCCCATGGGCCTGACCTAACTTTGAAACCTATACTAACTTTCATACATTATTAAGTTGTAATTATTCAGGAGCTTTCTTGGCCCCCTCCTGATAGGAGGGGTGCAAATCCAATGAGTTGATTAATTTGGCGCAGGTATTGTATTAAGCTGCTGGTTTTATGCCTAAACGGGCGGTGTAATCGACACGGTTTAAGAATATTTGAATATTGTTTTCGGCAATATACTCATCGACAGCGATGCGAGAGCCTTGCCAATGGCCATAATCATCGATGATGATAATTCCGTTTGGCTCAATTAAGGGGTAGAGATGCTCCATTTCATGCTTTGTAGATTCATAAAAATCGGTGTCTAGACGGAGTAGGGCGATTTTTTCAGGGATCGTTTCAGGGATGGTCTCTTCAACTTTGCCTTGAATAAAGTGGAGCCTCTCTTTGTTATAACCGGTACTATGAAGATTGGCTGTGACCTCTTCTAATGGGGAGAAACACCAAGCTGAAACATCGTCAGAGATTTTATTTCGATCAAACCGCTCCACTGCACGACCCCCTTTGTATGAGACATCGATTTCCGTTGGTTGTGCCATGCCTGTATAGGTATCATACATATATAAATCGCGGTCGCTGATGCCCAAATTTTGCAAAGTAAGAGCGATCGCCATTGATGACCCTCCTTTCCAGATGCCGCACTCAACCATGGCTCCTTCGACTTGGAACTCAACAAGGTGCTTGACCGCTTGAACAAGTGTGTATACGCGCTCTTTGCCTGTTAATGTGTACGGGTGGATTTTTTTCCAAATAGCGATGGTTTCATCATCGAAATCGGGGGGGAAAACGAGCGTATCATCTCGGTATTTTCTAATATCAAACCCAAGGCGATGCCAAATCGGCCGAATATATTTATCGATAAATTGTAACATTTGTGTACCTACAGATTATGAGCCTTTGTTTTCTGCACTCAATTGTAGCATATTTATGATCGATGATTTTGCAAACTACTTAAATCAATTATCAAACGAATATCACTACCATAGAGAGATCAAGAATGAAACATGTGTCCCATCAACCAAGACGCTGGCTTAAATTACACATTGATATAGAAAGGTTTTTGATGATTTGGCAATTGAGCAGACAAACATTCCGAGCCTTTGTATCGAACCGATTGATCTATGGGATTCAAGTCGATAGCCCACCTACATTTATTGTGGGGTGTGGGCATAGTGGAACCTCGATTTTATTGGCTATTTTAGGGGCACACCCACGAATTCAGGCGATTCCTTTTGAAAGCGGTATCGCGAGAAGCCAACGCAGATGGCTGTTTAACACGGCTCTTAGAAAATTTGATCGGATTGCTGTTGCTTTTGGTAAAAATCGTTGGATCGAAAAGACGCCAAGGCATATCCGGAATATTGAGCAAATTTTAGCATGGCAACCGGATGCTAAAATGATCTTAATTGTGCGAGACGGCCGTGATGTCGCCTTCTCTATGCAAAAAAGAAACGGTGATTTGATGAGATCGATTGAGAGATGGATTAAGGATAATGAAGGTTCTAGGGCATATTGGAACCATCCCAATATGCATGTGATGAAATATGAAGATTTGATTGTTGATTTTCGCGGAACCATTACAGATATTTTGACCTTTTTGGGTGAGGATTATGACGCGACCGTTGAAAATTATCATCAAAAAGAGCGGAAGTGGTACGCAGATACGACCGCAAAGCCTGATACATTATCTAGATCTGACCATAACCAGCACCGAAATTGGCAAATTAATCAACCTTTGTTTGACGCACGTGGCAAGTGGCACCAACTAACGGCCGAGGAAGTCTCGATGTTGGAAGCCAAAGCTGGTTACTTATTGGTTGAACTAGGATACTCTTTACAAAATATCGGCGAGGATTCAATTTAACTTACGTTCGCAAGCTGTGTGAATGGGGCGCACGAACAACTTATTCAGCTAGAACAGCCGCCTGTGCCCTTCGTTAGGCCGTAGGTTGCAGCTTTGGCCGTGAGATTTATCTCACCGGCTAAAATTTGCGGCATTTCTACAGCTTGTTTGTGGACCGGTATGAATGTGAAAGATTACCCTGATTGGAGTTGCCACATAGAATGATACGTGCCTTTCTGAGCGAGCAATTCCTTATGTGTGCCAGATTCAGTTACTTGTCCATTATTGAGAACAATAATATGGTCCGCTTTGGCAATAGTCGATAGGCGATGAGCGACAACCAAAATCGTTTTTTCATGACGCAATTGATCAAGTGCCTCTTGAATGAGTTGTTCAGATTGGCTATCTAGCGCGCTTGTCGCTTCGTCTAACAGCAAGATTGAAGGTTGACGTACAAGGGCTCGCGCAATGGCTAAGCGTTGACGTTGCCCACCTGATAATCGATTGCCATGATCACCAACGATCGTATCATATTTGTTTTCAAATTTCTGGATAAACTCATCGGCATAGGCATTTTTTGCCGCTTGTATAATTTCACCTTGTGTAGCATCTAAGCGGCCGAAGCGAATATTTTCTAGAATGGAATCATTAAACACGAAGGTATCTTGATCAACAAGCCCGATGTGACCCAACCATGATTCGCGGTTGAGCTTTTTGAATGGAAGATTATCGACATATATTTGCCCGGCCGTGGTTTCATACAATCGTGCGAGCAGGCTAATAACAGATGATTTGCCGGAGCCAGATGGGCCTACAATCGCAACCATTTGCCCTTTCTTAACCGTAAAGGAAAGCCCTGCCAAGGCTGGATTTGCTGTGTTCGGATACTGTAAGGTCACCTCTTCAAAGCGAATTTCATTTTCAAATGTTGCTAACTCTATCTCACCTGATAAGGCGGTACTTTGGGATGTCAAATCTAACTGATCCGCGACACGCATGACAAAAGGTAGACTTTCACTAATGACCCCTAGTGTCGCATTGATACCGGTTACCCGTGGAAGCATCCGATAAATGACAAAAACAAAGGTTGCCAAACGAGGAACTAAATCGAAATTATTGGTGTATTGAATAATAAAGTAACCAACACTCAAGAACAGCGCGACTCCGATAATTGTGATCGTTTGTATGATAGCTGGAATGAGAAACCGCAATGTTAATGCTTGCCGTCTTGATCGAACACTGGCATCGATTTGAGTGCGAATAAGACCTTGAACATGTTGCTGACGGCCGAATGTATGAATTAAACGAATCCCACGTAATAGCTCGACGAACTGTTCATTAATCGATACATATGCTTTCATAAAAGCACGTGAGCGCGTATTGATTTTGCTACGGGTACGGCGCAAAGCGATGGTTAAAAAAACCATACCGACGATGACAACGGCCGTCATTTGCCAAAAGAGCCAAAGCAGAATAAGCCCATAGCTGATCGTAATGGTTAAATTACTTACAAACGCATTGATACGATTGACCAAGATGCTAGAGCGGTCAACCTCGTTGATATAGCTTGTTAGATTCCCTAATTTAAACCGGCTGATTTGTGTATAGCTTAAATTGGTATATTGTGTCAGCAAACGGCGTCTTAGTTCCCCTTCACTCCATGATGCTAGATAAGCGGCCGCCGCTTGAGCTAAGTAATCCAGCCAACTACGTGATATTTGCATCAAAACAGCTGCGATAACCAAGCCGATAAATACCGCATTGAAGCCGAAGCTTTCATAAACTTGCTGTAGGATATCCCCTCCAACACTGATATCGGTGATCGCAGAGTCTCCATTTGCAAGCAACTCTAGCGCGATGGTCAGCAGGGCAAGTGTAAGCCCTTCACTGAAGGCCGCAAACAAATTTGCCACTAAACTGATGATGATGAAAAGTCGGTACTTCCAACCTAACTCACGAATTAGACGGCCGGTTGGCGTGGTTCCACCGGTAAAGCGAACAATCAATTGATGCAAAAATGGCGGTATATTTTGTGGTGGCGGTGTAGTATGGGTTTGAATTCGAGATAGAATCGCTTTAAACATGGGTAGATTTTTTATGTGTAGGCACGCTCCATGAGATTAGCTTTGGCTTAACTTATGTTCCGCAGCTTCTAACGTATTTTGGACCAACATCGCAATCGTCATCGGGCCAACACCGCCGGGGACTGGGGTAATTGCCCCAGCAACTTCGGCACATGAATCATAATCAACGTCACCGACAAGACGATAGCCCCGCTTTTTGCTGGGGTCATCTTTGCGGTTGATGCCTACATCGATGACTACGGCACCTGGTTTGAGCATGTCACCGGTGACCATTTCGGTGATCCCCACGGCCGCAATCACCACATCAGCCCGTTTTAAGTGCTCGACCATATCTTTGGTGCGACTGTGACAGATGGTGACGGTCGCATTCGCTTTTTGGAGCAACATCCCCATCGGCAACCCAACGATGTTAGACCGGCCGAGAACAACCGCTTCGGCACCATTTAGATCGACATCCATTTCTTTGAGCAGGCGCATACAGCCATAGGGTGTACAAGGGATGAACTGTGGGTCCCGCCCTTTCATCGCCAAACGGCCGATATTGAGCGGATGGAACCCGTCAACATCTTTAGCCAAATCGATTGCGCCTAAAATCACTTCATCATCGATATGTTTGGGCAAAGGCAATTGCACCAAAATACCGTCAACTGTGGGATCATCATTAAGCTCACGGACAATTGCTAACAGATCATCTTGGGAAATATCAGCTGGGATTTCCCGGCCAATTGAGCGGATACCCGCCTCTTGACAAGCTTTGTGCTTGTTACGGACATAGGTTGTCGATGCGGTATTGTCACCAACGAGAACGGTGGCCAAGCCGGGAACATAATCATGTTCTTCTTTCATTTTAGCGACCGCTACGGCAACTTCACTACGGACTTTTTTGGCAATCGCTTTGCCATCAATTACTTTGGCACTCATAGGAATTTAACCTCTCATACTGAATGGGGGTTTATGAACGGCCGTATTATACGGCCGGATTATGGCACTGCCTAAAACAAAAAGCTCCTCTTCACCTTTTGGGTGTCGAGAAGCTTTGTTTCTTTTTCAATAAGATGAAATTATTAGAAAGGCTTGCGAATTAGTGAGGCAAGATTTCCGTGTTCATCCATTTGTCCAACCAAATGGCCAGAGTTAGAGCCGCGAAAACAATGGTGAGTGGGTAATATGCCAAACCATCACCTTCGGTACCAAAATACAAGCCATACTCAACGGCGTTTGTGCCCATCGCCCACATGGCGGCGTGGGTGACAATAAACCCAAAGATTAGGGAAATAATGGTCAAAATAATTCGTTTAATAGTCATCGATGACATTTTGTACCTCCAAATATTTATCTCTTTACAGAGGGATTTAGTCTAATTGCACTTTTCTACTCAATTATAGCGCAACTTAGTTACGGTAGCACGCAGGGCTATTCAGTAAAAAATATTTGTCTGGTTGTTGTTATCTCGCGCACTCGCCCATCCCCCAACCCCCTTCCCCGAATTGATATTTAGCGGCTAGACGAGCTAAGTCGTTGAATCGCTTTGTTGAACAAGATTCGCAATATGAGCATATATTTGTGCGGGCTTGATCGTTTATATTGTTTGATTTCCGTTTCGCCCCAGTCTGAATACCCCTGTTTAATCGCCTGATCGGATAACAGCGTAACGACGTTTTCTATTTCTTTTAGAGATAAAATCTTCTTATAACGGTTTGTTTTCGCCTTGTCTAATATTTTGCCGACAACACGTGACTCAGCGTACATAGAATTTGCTAATGCATTTTTGCGATTGTTCGTGGGGGTGAGCAACGTATCGGTAAAGTCGATTTGCAAAAAGCGAGCGACATTCTGCATTGTCACTTGCGGCCGTTTTACTAAATCCTCATACCGAAGGACTAAATAGTTGTTTCCCCATGTCGCCTGATTGTCCGGTATTTTGGCAAAGCGGCGATTCATAGAATAAGCGTGATCTTCTGCGGATGGCTGCCACTGACGATGAGCAACTAGTTTTTGTAATGATGCTATATTTTGCAACGGATCTCGCACGAGGTGAATAAATTTTGCGGCCGGATAAAGATGCCGGATTTCGTCTAAATTTTTCTCATTACCAGGAGTTTTCTCAACCCAGTATCTGGGTTGGAATGTGGGGGTGTTGTGTTGTAGCGTAGACGTCATGCTCAACATAAAACAAACCAGATAGTCATGATTTGTTTGATCCAGATATTTTCTAAAATAGGCTAAAAACAACCTATAGGGCTCTACATTTTCGCCGAAAAACCAAAAAGGTGGTTTAGATGTTGGATTGACCAAAATCCTCATGCAGGCATTCGCGCTATCTGCGAAGTTGATAGATGATAGCTGTTGTCGTTTTTTTATGTATTGTGTATCGCCCGGTAACACACATAGATCTGGATGACCATCTAGTAGCTCTGTGATTAATGTTGTGCCTGATTTCATGAATCCACCAATGAATACAGGCTGAGAAACCAGTGCGCTCACTTCATGGGGTGTCATGGGGTTGATTTTGACGTGATTTGTCGTGGGTTCCTCGGCCGTCTCAGAGACCTCATTCATAAGGATCAATTGATCGGTGAGTTGACTTAAAAGATGGAGTTGTTTTGCCCGATTTTGGGGATCTTTCGCTGGATATTGCGCGAATCTGTGATGTAATATTTCATCAATTTGTGCAATAAGTTGCTCAGGCTGATCTTGAATCATAATCTTTCTAGGAAAGGTAAAAGAAAACAGGTCTATGTGTAGGCTTCTTCTTCACTAAGAATAGATGTTAAATAACTGTCATAGTTGACTTGTCACCGCCTATGGCGGCTCGTAAAGATGTTTATTAGGTTTTTTCGGTGGCATTGCCACCGAAAAAACCTAATTTAAGAAAGGGTTGTGCGGCCGTAGGCCGCGCAACCCTTTAGACAACATATACGACAATTATTTAGCCGTTATTCCTAATCCTAAGTCAAGCCAATTATGGCAAAGGTGTGGGGGCCGCTATCGGCTCGTCCGGTACGAATATCGTCACATAGACCAGCGGTCCAAACGGTTGCCCTTGATCGTTGACCAATGTCCAGCGACCTTCGTAAATGCCGGTTTCTTGGGACGCGACTAGATCGACTGAAATTTGGAAGTTTTCACCGGGGGCGACGGTATCGACCGGTAGTGTGCCTTCCCAACCGAAGTTGGTACCATCACTAAATTGGATGGTGTAGCTACTGTCCCACGTACAGGTGCCGCTGTTTTGGACTTCCCAAATTTTGTTAAAAGAGTCACCCGGATTAACAGCAGTGCCGTCTGGGATAGAAACATCGGTGATGAATGTGAGTTCATCGGTACACTCTTTGGGAACTAAGGTTGACGTGGGGGGGACGATGACGGTTGATGGTGGGGTTGGGGTATAGACGACCGGTTCTTGAGGGACGAAAATGACCGCATATAAAATATCGCCGAACGGAATGCCCTGATCGGTAACCAATTGCCAGCGTCCTTGATAAATGCCAGATTCTTGTGGAGCGACTAGATCAAGGGCGATTTCGGTGGTGTCTCCACCTTGGACAAGATCAAAGGCGAAGTTGTTGTTCCAGCCCAAAACTGCGCCATCGAGGAATTGAAGCGTGTAATTCGGCGTCCAGTTGCATGTTCCGTTGTTTTGAACTTCCCAAATTTTAGTGAACGACTCTCCCGGATTGATAATCTGACCATCATTGATGGTCACATCCCGCACAAAAGCGGCGAAATAGGAGCAGTTGGGATCATTGATTAATGGAGAGACTTGGGTGCTGGCATCTGGCTCAACCACCAGTGACTCTACCATTAAGTCAAGTAAATTAAGGCTTGGGGTAAATGAATCGGCTGGGAGTTCGGTGAGTGGGGTCAGTGTTTCCAATAAGTAAGCCTCATAGTCAGCCTGAGCGGCAGTTTGCTCTTCTTCTGTAAATTCGCTGGTATCGTTAAAAACACCGGTATTGACCGGATAGGTGAGCGAGACATAGTAACGGCCGTTTGTCGTTATCCCATCGATAAAATAGTAGATCTCATTATCGGTCACTTTGCGGATACTAGAGGTATCAAATTGATAAGAAACATAGCGCAAGGCACGGCCGTCTTCACCGATATCTAGGTATTCCGGTTGAAATTCTGTGATTTCAGTTTGGGCCCCTTCTGCGAGACGAACCGCAAACTCTTGAAAATAGGCGACCTCTTCATCCGGCCGACTTTCAAAATAGGTGCCGGTTTCATCTTGAATCGGGGAGATAAGAAGGGTTGCCGGACCGTTGACCGTTGTGAGCGTCATCGAAATATATTCCGGAACATCGTCATAAAACAGCGGCTCTGCACTGTCAAACGATTGGGCCGGAATACGGCGAATGACCACATCGGTTACTTGGAGGGCGGTGGGCACAGCGAGTGAAAAACCGGTGTCGACAATATCGAACGTGGTAATTTCGGTCGAGGGGACCGCTGTTTCTGTGGGAGCCGGTTCTTCGATTGTCTCTGTGGCGTCATTGTCTGTTGTTTCTGCGGCGGCCGGTTCATCCGTCGGCTCTGTGGCCGCGACGGTTGGTGCTTCTGTCGGCACTTCCGTCGGGGCTTCCGTTGGCACTTCGGTGGCCGGTACATCGGTAGGAGGGACGTCGGTTGCAGGAGTATCCGTTGGGGAGACAATTTCCGCCGAGCCATCAGTTGCTGATTGATCTGTTTCTGTTGATGTGGTTTCGGCCGTGTCCGCAATGGGTTCAGGTATCTCTGTGGCCTCATCGCCGAACAGACCCAAGTTAAGCTGACGGCCAAAAACCATCATTAAGACAACGATGATTAGGGCAGGTATGACAATGTAAAGTGGATTTATTTTTCTCATAAGTTTCTTCTTTGGGTTTGTGTCAGGATAGATTAAACATGCGTGACTATTATTTCAGGTCTCGTAGAGAATCAAAAATATCGTCACCAAAAGCTCATAGAAAGAAAAAAGGGGGGATATAAAAACTAAAAATGATAATATCAGCGTTTGCGCAAATTAGTCATGGTTTATCAAAATTTATCAATTCCTATAATAGCATCTCATGCTATTCTCGCATATTTGCTGCACCCCATTTACTGGTTATATTTGACCATGAAGTTTCACATTGACAGAAAAGATACAGAATAATGCTACAAAATGAGCAACTTCTACAGCAAAGTTTACAAATGCGTGGCCGTATACTTTGCATTATGACCGAATCCGCCACGCAAGCAGAGCTCTACCAACAATTAGAGCCTGTTGGGTACCCTACTAGTTGCATTGATCATGTGTCGATCCCATCATTGGCTGATGAGATGTTATTATCACAAGCATACGATTTTGTGTTTGTGGGTTGGAAATTAAATCTTGTCTATGGTAAAGATGTTGTTTGTTATTTATCACGACAATACCCAGATATGCCATTTATTCTCATCGGGCCAGAAACTGAAATAGATTCGTATGAGACCTTTATGATCGAGGTGTCCGGTGCAGCCGGTGTGCTTACAACCCCGTTCACTCACCTTAGTTTTAAGAAGCAGTTACATAAAATTGATTGTGGGTTCGCAGGCTATGATGTGGATCAACAAACCGCATCTGATGTTTATGCGGCCGATAGTGCTCAACGTTTGGTCCAACAAGCCGCCTTGCTACACCAACTGGCCAAAAATATTTTGGCTTAGTTGACCGTCAACCGATGCTATAGGTAATGAATTGACCTATCTTTTAAATATGCTCGATTTTGCCATCGCTGCGCAGGATGTCAGGATTGCGAATGTTGGAAAAGAGATGGGATTGATTATCAATAGCCCTGATTCTCCAGAGATAAGGAGTAAAGCCGTTGTATTTTTGTTATTGCTTGTAATGAGAGGGCTGTTTGCTGAGTCTGCTAAGAGACTGAGCGTGTGTGTTAAAAGAATACAGTTAATCTGCCAATTGAAACTTCACTTTATTGTTGGCGTGTCTTGTTGATCATGCCTTTACCTGTATTCTACATGCTTACTCTTGTCCGCCTAGTGGCATATAAAGCTCCCTGCATGGAAGGGATGCTCGTTTCAGATCGAATACGAGCATCCCTTCTTGGTTTAATCTAGCCCATCCGTGGCATACCAGCGGACATTTTCTTCTTTCAAATCCCCTTCTTCGCGAGGTTTTTGGGTGAATGTTGTTAGCCCAGCAACATTGAGCGCACGCGCACTGACACCGAGAACGCCCAAGAAACCGGTTGAGTCGGCATGGTTAAAGCTACCGACCGCTTCCATTGAGGCTGTTTCTTCAGAGTAGAGCGAATGCGGCACATCTTGTGCTGCGTGGAAAGAGATGTTTCCTTTATAGAGTGCTACCGTAATGGTGGCGGTCGCTTTTTCGGTGAACGTGTTAATGGTTGCACGTGCGGCCGTGGTTGCCGCATCGAACCAATATCCTTGATAAATCTGCTCAGAAACGACATCAGACGCTTGCAAGAAGATTTTGCGAGCGCGGCGATCTAAAATCATCTGTAAGATAAATTCATAGGTTTGGCCGAGTAATGACATACCGGGAGATTCATAAACGCCACGTGACTTAATGCCGACAAAGCGATTTTCAACGGTGTGGATGCCGATCCCGACCCCATTCCGGCCGCCGATTTCATTGGCTTGTTGCATCGCTTCGAGCACTGATACCGCTTGCCCATTGATTTCGACAGGTATCCCTTTTTCCCAACGAACGGTGAACAATTCCACTTCGTCTGGGGCATCGATCGGGTGGACCCCCATGCCCGGGGTAATGAAACTGGCGGGTACATCAAGAAACTCTAGCTTGCCCGCTTCGTGGGTTAGGCCGAGCAAGTTGGCATCGGTTGAGTAAGGCTTATCATGGGTGGCGGTGATCGGAAGCCCTTTTGCATTGCAATAGTCGATCATTTCCGTCCGGCCGGGGAAGTCGGTTTCCTTAGGATTGGGGAAATCTTCCCACAAATCGGTGTCACGCCATGGCGCATATACTTCAAAGTTCGGATTTATCATATTGGTCGCCAATTGGAACCGAACTTGGTCATTGCCACGGCCGGTTGCGCCGTGGGTCAAGACGGTGATGCCTCGTTTTTCCATTTCTGGTACCAGTGCTTCAACCGTGACATGACGCGCGATCCCTGTCGTATTCCAGTAGCCACCTTCATACATCGCTTGGGCTTGGATCACATGGATACCGGCAAGTGCCATCGCTTCTTTGGCATCGACCATTACCGCTTCTTCCGCACCAGAGGCTAGCATACGGTATTTGATATCGTCGATATTTTCTTCGTCCGGTTGTCCCAGATCGGCCGTAAACGCGACCACTTTAACCCCGTTGTCTACGAGCCATTGGGAGATGGTGCAACTGTCGAGTCCGCCAGACACGGCCGCGCCGATTGTTTGTCCTTTTAGATCTTTATAGTTCATACTATTTTTCCTTATTCTCTTCCTGATAACTGAATTTTTTAACGACCGCTGTTTCGTCACAATTGTCTTGGATCGGACAATGATTGCAGTCATTCCACACTTTTTGTGGGAAATATTCTTTTTCGGTAATTGTAAATCCCATCTTTTCAAAAAATTGGACCACGCGGGTTAGGGCGAAAAGGGTGGGGATTTTTTGTTTTTGAGCGTCGATTTCTAGTTGGGCGACAATTTGACGGCCGAGCCCGAGCCCTTGCGCCGTATCGGCGACCGCGAGAGAGCGAACCTCTGCCAACACGGGACTATAACGCAAGAGTGAGCCGCAGGCGATAACGGTATCACCGACTTTGGCGATCACCCAATCGGGCAAGCTTTCTTTGACAGAATCGGCCGTGCGGGGGAGCAAGTCGCCCCGCTTGGCATAGGCATTGATTAAGGTGACCAAACTATCTAAATCAGCTTCGGTCGGCTTGGTCAGCACCACATCTTCGGCCGACGGCCGTTCCGCAATGACATCGACTTCTATGGCATCCAGTTTGATCAACATGATGTTTTGTTCCTTGTTGTTTGTTGCGTTGTTTCCAAAATACGCTTCGATTTATGACGATGTGGGTGATTTTGGAAACAGCGTATTACGACAATGTCACATTAGCACCGAATTTCGCGAGAAAATCGGTTTGTGTTTTGACGTGTGACATTGTTGTCGTATTTAGTCTGCTGTTTCATTCAAGATACGTGCTAGCGTTTCAACTGCCGCATCGATTTCGGGAATATCGACGATGAGGGGGGGAATAAACCGGATCGTGTTTTCCCCCGCGCCGATGAGCAACAGTTTTTCGTCAACACATCGCTTGGTGATACCGGCTACAGGGATGTTGAACTCGACCCCGATCATGTAGCCTGCCCCACGAATTTCGACCACCTTATCGGCCGGTAAAAGCTCATGAAGCTTTTGATTGAGGTGTTCGCTATTGGCCCTTATTCGGGCTAGAAATTCCGGATCTGAAACCCGATTGACGACGACATTGGCGGCCGCGCAGACCAGTGGCCCAGCCGCAAAGGTGCTGCCATGATCGCCCGGCTTAATCGCATCTGCGACATCTTGGGTCATGAGGGTGGCACCGATCGGTAAACCACCGGCCAGTGGTTTGGCGAGCGTCATAATATCGGGGTAAACCCCCATGAGTTCATGAGCCCATAGATATCCGGTCCGGCCGAGGCCACATTGAACTTCATCATAAATGAGCAATGCTCCGTGTTGGTCACAAAGCTCACGCACCCCTTGCAGGAAATCCTTGGTGGCGGGGTGAATCCCCCCTTCCCCTTGGATCGGTTCGATGATGACAGCGCAGGTGTTGTCGTTAATCGCCGCTTTTGCTGAGTCGAGATTGTTAAATTCAGCGAATTTCGCCCCTTGGATCAACGGTTCAAATGGTTTGCGATACTTTTCCTTATAGGTGGCTGAGAGTGCGCCCATGGTGCGGCCGTGGAACCCTTTGGTAAACGAAACGATTTCAGTTTTGCCATCCTGCTCATTGAGCCACGCATATTTGCGGGCGAATTTAATGGCCGCTTCATTGGCTTCGGCACCGGAGTTGCAAAAGTAGACCCGATCTGCAAACGAGTTTTCGACTAGCTTTTTGGCTAAGGCCGCTTGTGGCTCTGTGTGATAGAGATTGCTGACATGGGCCAATTTCGCCGATTGTTCGGCGACCACTTGGCTCCATTCCGGATCACTGTGGCCGAGCGCTGTAACGGCGATACCCGCATTGAAGTCGAGGTATTTGTTTCCTTCGGTGTCATACAGATACGCCCCTTCCCCGTGGGTAAATACCATTTCGGGGCGGACATAGGTCTGTAAGACATAATTCGCTTCGTTTTCAATAACTTCTTGCTTGTTCATTTCTTTGTGGTTTGTGGTTTGTCATGAGCAATGAGTGGCCCACTGATTTTCTCGTTGGGGGCCACTCATTGCTCAGCACGTTTGTTAATTCGGCCGGAATCCGTCTTCGAAAATGATGGGCCAACTGGCGAACCATTCGCCGGTCCGGCCGTGGAGTGAAAACGGAGTGGGGCTATTGTGGGCATAAATACGAACCATACTGGCGATGATACGCACCGGGCCCAAATCGGTTTCTAGACAATAGAGACGAGGGACTTGCAGGCGATTTTCGCTAATCGCTTCTTGTCGCCGCTCAAGGGCGAATGGGGCGATGCCGCTCATTTCGCTATCTGTTCCTTGCCGTACATTCATCCCTTTCCAAAAAAAGGGGCCTTGGAAATGGAGAGTAAAGAAGAAATCAATCAGGTAGTAACGATAATAATCGACCCCGTTGAGCGGATCAGCTTCCCGATATGCGCGCAATTTGAGGTTGAACTGATTGATGTCGTACAGCAGAACATCGCAGTAGCAGTGTTCCGGTGTATCGAGAGGGAAAAATCGGTTGTTCATAAGGTGTTACTTAGAGTGACGTTAAATTGGTCCAATTTGTCCGCGAGTGATCTTGGTTGTTGTTTATAACTTGGACCAATTGGGTCGCTCTGAGTCCTCATCAATTAAAACAGGTGCCGCCGCCGCTTTTTAGACCGCCGAGATCGACGATACGGGCGGTTTTGACACCCTTGTTGACCGCTTGAATCGCTGCCATGACTTTGGGGATCATTCCCCCATGGATCACGGCTTCATCGATTAGCGCATGGGTTTGTGCTACGGTGAGAGTTGGAATAACGATCCCTGTAGAGAGATCGCGCATGACGCCGGGCACGTTGGAAACGAAGTCGAGCTGATCGGCCGTGAGTGCTTGGGCCACGGCCGTGGCCGCTTCGTCTGCGTTAATATTGTAATGTTGCCCTGCAGTGTCGCAGGAGACGGGGGAGATGACCGGTGTGAGGCCGAGTTCGAGTAGCTGGTGAATTAATTCGGTGCGGACCCCGACGATTTGGCCGACAAAGCCGAAATCGGCTTCGAGTGGTTGGCCATCTACTTGGAGGGTGCGTTTGGTCTTTTTAACGGCCGTTAAAACCCGGCCGTCTACCCCGCTTATACCGAGTGCGTCGAGACCGGCCGCTTGTAAGCCACGGACGAGTAGTTTGTTTACCTGTCCTGACATGACCATTTCGGCGACTTCGAGCGAAGGGGCATCGGTGACTCGTAGCCCTTCAATCTTTTTCTCTTCTAAACCTAGAGCTTGTTGTAATGCTTTAATCGATTTGCCGCCGCCGTTGATGACCACCACCGGCTCTTCTTGAGCGAGTTGGGCCACGGCCGTGCAAAATCCCTCTAGGAATTCGCTATCATCTAATTGATGTCCACTTACTTTTACTACACGCATAATGATTTTGGATTTTTGGGTTTTAGATTTTGGATTGGGTTGGTTCGTGCTTGTTCTTTTGGCTCGGTGGCCGGTCTCTGGCCTATAGCCAGGAAGTTAAGGATTAAGTTAACTTTTTGAGCGCATATGAGTCGATTCAAGTGTCCCGCCCATCCCCCAACCCCCTTCCCCTGGGAAGGGGGCTTTGAGTTTATTCGCGATTTTTGGTCGCTGGGGCGACCAAAAATCGCGAACTGTTTAAAAGTTCCTCCCTTGAGGTAGGGATTTAGGGTGGGTGAGCAATCGTAGAACAATTTGTTTTTGCTTCGCTTCAT
>WTJY01000381.1 GCA_011524645.1 Anaerolineales bacterium
TTACCTTAAAGGCAAATTATTTGTTACAGCGATCTAAAAATGGCGAAGGTATTGCAACAAAGTCTATTATTGTTTTGATGTTGAGTAACTAATCATATGATGCAAAAACGACATTACATATTATTATTGACAGGGCTTATATTGTTGGGGACTGTTGGCTGTTCCGGTGGTGCTGGGGCGGACCGTATCATGGCCGATACGCCGGAACCACAACCGACATTGGATACATATATCGAAGCGGATATTGAGACCGAGGTGGCAGATGCTGACGTTGATGAGCCCGAAACAGAGATTGTTGAGCCTGAACCGGCCGCGACAATTGCTCCGACGGTCGCGCCATTGACCCCGATTGAGGTATTGGTGTTTCCCGAACCACGTGACCCCTTCCCGCTTCTCGCACAGGAAAATGTCACAGATGCGGAACGAGAGACAGATCAGCTTTTGTCTACCGAGCTACCTACTGCACGGAATGATCTTGACTTAGCTATTAGCTATCTAGGATTAGACCCATCTACAGAGTTAAGCCCGATTGATAATGGTGAATTAACCGTGGGGACAATCGCTGAATTTACGATTCACAATGTCGATAACAACACCGATGTGCTGGTCACGGCCGAGTTAAAAGCGATTGGAGAACATGCCTACTTCTGGTTCGATCAAACGCCGGGCAACCCGAATCCGACTGATGATATGTTACAGCGGGCAACAGAGAGCTTTGATTTAACTTATCAGCTGTTGACCGAAGCGTTCGGCTCTGACAAGCCTGAGGGGGCGTTTGATATCGATGGAGACCCACGGATTCATGTCTTTAATGCTTCGCCGCAAACGATTTGTAATCCGGGAGGGTGTGGCCTTTTAGGCTATTACAGCGGCCGTGATGCTTTGCCGATTGCGGTGAATCCTGTATCAAATCAAAAAGATATGTTTGTGATGAATGGTTCACAATTTGGGAATGGGCGTTACTTTACTGTGCTGGGGCATGAATTTCGCCATATGATCGAATTCGCCTATGACCAAAACGATTGGGATTGGGAAGTCGAAGGATCGGCGATGTTGGCGGAAGATTTGCTCGGCTCGGCCGGTGATGGGATCGGCCGTGCGAATCAGTTCCTGAACCAGCCTGACCAGCAATTGAACCGTTGGAGTGAGTCTTCAACAATTGCCCATTACGGCCAAGGTTACTTGATGAACCGCTACATCTATAACCGTCTCGGTCCCGATTTGTATCGCGAGTTCGCTCAACATCCCGCCCCCGGATTTGATGCGGTGACCGCAGTTGCGGCCGCTAACGGGCTTGATTTTACCGGCCTTGAGTTATGGATCGACTGGCTCGTGGCCCATGTGGTCCATCAACAGTCCGGTGTAGATGAGAAATATGGCTTGCCGGTCGGTATACAGTCTCCCCGTACGATCAATTTGTCAATCGGCATGACAGAAAGTGGCACGGTGGCGCAATATGCGGCCGATTACTTTACGATTGGAGACGGTTCAAGCGAGTTTACACTTAAATTTACCGGCAGTACCCATACCCCTTTGATGCAGACGCAGCCCGCTTCCGGTCAGCGGATGTGGGTGGCGAATCGGACCAATCAAAGCCAAGCACAACTGACCCGTGCGTTTGATTTAACCCAAGTTGATACCGCGACATTACACTACAGCGTTTATCGCGATATTGAAATCGGATATGACTTCGCTTATGTTTCTGTGTCTACAGATGGGGGTGTGACTTGGCAAGGGCTTTCCGGTGCGGGGATGGACGGGGTTGATCCGGCCGATGACCCGAGCAACGACGCTTTTACAGAACGATACTATACCGGCCGGAATTTTGATGGAAGCTGGATCGATGAAGTGATCGATTTATCCCTTTACGCAGGACAAATGGTTCATGTCCGTTTCGAATATGTAACCGACCCGATTTTGACTTATGAAGGGATCGCTATCGATAATATCGCTATCCCTGAAATCGGCTTTATCGATGATGTTGAAACGGGGAATACCGGTTGGGATGTGAATGGCTTTGTGCCTGCGACCGGCTATTTGCCCCAAATCTGGCAGGTGCAAATTTTGACGTTTGCTGATGGCAAATTTCAAGTATCCCGTTTAGAGTTTGATTCGTTTAATCGAGGGGAGTTGGTGGTCCCTGCGACCGGCTCTGCCGCCGTGGTGATTGTTTCCGCATCTTCTCCGATGACGCTCCAACCGGCCCATTATCAGTTGGTTTTAGAGTAGTGGCTAAAACATTTCGATTGAAATATCTTTTGACAAATAGTGGGTGGTGATCGACACTTGAAAGATGCTAAATCTTGAGCAACAAAACATATGGCGTGAGCGGTATCGACAGACTCAGCCAAAATGGCGGCCGGCAACAGAGGCGTATGCTGCGATGGTTCGTGAATTGTTGCCCCGTAACGGCCGTGTCCTTGACCTTGGTTGCGGCCGTGGGGGCTTGGTTGAACAGCTCGATATACCACTTGATCAAATTGTCGGGTTAGACCCCGATTGGCTGTCATTGGTTGAACATCGCTTAGATTTGCCCCGTACCGCTGGGTTTAGCCATGCGCTTCCGTTTGCGACGGAAAGTTTCGATTTGATATTTTGTAGCTGGTTGTTAGAGCATCTGGGGACCCCTCAAATCGATTTTGCTGAAATCGCGCGGGTGCTACGGCCGGATGGGGTGTTGGTGTTTATTACCCCCAACGGTTGGCATCCGTTGGCATTGGTGAATGGGGGGCTGGGGCGGTTTGCACGTTTGCAAGGGGTATTGGTTCGTTGGGTTTACGGCCGTGAAGAAGAAGATACCTTCCCAACATGTTATTTGGCCAATACCGAGCGGCAGATCGGCCGTTTGGCCGAGCTGAACCTGCTGCAAATCGATCAGCTTCATTTTGTTGAAGATCCTTCTTATTTGGCGTTTAATCAACTGTTGTTTCGGGTGATGTGTTGGCTCAATTCGAGGGTGTTGCCGCACAGAATGCGCGTTCATTTGGTCGGGGTATTACGCAAGTAAACTGGCCCAGTTTGTAAAACTGGACCAGTTTGGCGACACTAAACTAGTTGACACCGTTCTTTTCTTTCAGCATCAGGCCAAGCATGCCGTCGAGCATACCACCACCTGTTTCGCCACTCACTGAGACATCCGGGACGATGCGGACCGATTTTTCACCGATGATTTCCATCATCTGAATCGTGGTGTACGCTTGGCTACCCAAGGCCCCTACACCCGCTTTATACGCTTCCGCTTGCGCTTCACCCATGGCGCGGATCGCATCCGCTTCACCATTGGCGATTAAGCGACGAGCGGCCGCATCCCCTTCCGCTTTGCGTACTTCCGCTTGACTCTTGAGCTCTGCGATCGTGACCCCTTGTTCTGATTCGACAACCTCTTTTTGGATGTCTGCCAGTGAGGTTTCACGAACAAGAAGCTGACGTTGGGATTGTGCTTCACGCTGGACTTGGAAGGTCATTTTCTTTTCTTCCGCGATTTTTCGGTCCGTTTGCGTTTTCATGAGCTCATCTGGTGGCGTAATATCACCGATTAAGGTGTCAATCGCTTGCACATCATATTGGCTAATCGCACGTTTGATATGCACAGCCGCTTCTTCTTGTCGTTCGCTGCGGGCCCATAAGAAATCAAGCACCGTGTACTCTTGGGCTGAATTGCGGAAATAGTTTCCGACAATCGGTTGTAAGACATGATCGACTAGATTTTGTACCGAGCCGACGCGAGAAATTACTTTGGGTGCTTCTTGCGCCCCGATATGGATAATTTGCGAGACATCCAGATTAAAGGCGAAGCCATCTTTTGAGCGCACTGTGATCGGGTTGAGATGCACATCATACGAGTGTGACTCGGTGCGGGTGGCCCAGTTGAGGACGATATTGGTTGTTGGGACCAACTCAACCTTCATCACCTTTGTGTTGAGTGGATGCTTGCCGGGGTATAACGGGGTCACCCAAACACCTTTGTGCCCTGGATCAACTAGATTGCCGTGCTTGAACGAATCCCCACTGACATCGAGATGTTCTTTCCCGACGAATGAGATGACAATGCCGACATGACCGATCGGAATATGGGTCATTTTGACCTGCTCAACAGTGACAAACCACGGGTTTAAGTTCCACGAGCCTGATAAAAGGACCTGCTCTTGTAGACCACGACGGCCACCGTTGTCGATAAAGGTTTGTGCGCTTTGAAAATTGTCATGGTCCCGTACGATATGACCGGCAATTTCCCCTTCATCGATCGGGTCACCGTCCAAGGTGGTGATAATCCCCACTTTGTCCGGCTTGATGCTATGAACCAGCAGGTCTTCCGGTGTTAAATCATATTTGGCCGCATTTGATTGCGTGATGACAGTAAATAGGGCGGTGTTAATTCGGTAAGTCCCTGAGGTTAAAATCCCCAACTGTTGCCCTTTTTGTCCCCCGTTCACCAAGAATTTTTGCGCATCTTGGAAGCTGTCACAATCGACAACACGGCCGAGAATGCGATTTTCGGCGATGGGAGCACCGTCAGCGGCGACGACAAGTCCGATTTGATTGGCTGGAATTTGGGTGAGTTTCGCTTTGCGGATATTGAACTGCCACGGCCAGTAGCCGAAGTGCCAGCCCGGTGGTAGGGTTTCCGCTTGATAGCCCGCTTCTCCCTTGAGTGCGATCAAACGGCCGGGGGCAAGTGGGGGGCCGAATCGCTTGATAATAATTCCTACTTCTCGCTCGTTGATGCGAACCAAACCGAGCATAAAGAGGGTGAGACTGACTCCGATAATGGTGGCGACTAAAATCGCCAAAATAGTTATGGTCATTGGTGACATACGTTTTCTCCTAAATTAAGTAAATACGCTGTAACGTCGCCCCTGCCCAAATGCAGAATCGACCATTTTCTCCCCTCTCCCATAAAGAATGCAGGAGAGGGGCTGGAGGAGACGGACCTTAAAACATTTAGGAAAATCCACCTTCCCCAGTCCCTCCACAGAGGTGAGGAGAACTACGGAACAACTCAATTGTTAGAGAAATTTTGTTACCATGTGTGGGCTTAGTTGTGTGTTAGGTTAGCGGGGCAATGAGCGACGCAAATGACAACTTCGTCACAAAATCGGGCGAGTGTGATTCAGCTAAACTAGAATCCGCGTCGTTGGCTTTCCCAAGGGGGTGGGGTGTTGTTGCGAAACTCTTCGACACTGGGGCCGCCCAACTGACGTAGTCGCCAAATGCCGTAGATATAGGTTGTGATGAGCAGGGTGGTTGTTCCGGCCCAGCCCAGAGTGAAGCTAACCCACGCCAGACCGGTGACATTGCCATCGCGGAAAAAGTAGAGTTGGGCTACGAGCCGCACACTAAAATAGATGATCCATAACCATGTGGTTTCGGTATAGGCGGGGCGAACCCGATCATGCCAATACCAATCCCAAGGCCAACGCCGAAAGAGGGCACTGTTCCAAGCGACAAACGGCCGTTTAACGATCACGCTACCTATGCCAAGGACAACCACGAGAATATCGGTGATTAAAGCTGGGGCGAAATAGGCTTCTTCGCTTTGGAAGAGATAAACGAAAGCGATAGAGATCGCCGCACCTAGTAGCCCGCCCAATAGACCGATCCCTCGAACACCGCGACTATAGTGGTAGATGAGCAATAACCATGCGAATACGCCAAATACGACGATGATCGCTGTTTGCAGGTTCCAGATGGTGAGTGTGAGGGTGAATAAAATAGAGCAGAGGAAGGCATCGACCCAACCGGTTCGGCCGTTCATCAAGCTTTTTGTTTCTTCGCCGATCTCTTTTAATTTTTTCACTACCGTACAAAATTAAGAAAGTAGAAAGCGGCTATTGAATCAGGTA
>WTJY01000155.1 GCA_011524645.1 Anaerolineales bacterium
TGGCATTGCCACCGAAAAAACCTAATTTAAGAAAGGGTTGCTCGGCCTACGGCCGCGCAACCCTTTAGACCACATATACGACAATTATTTAGCCGTTATTCCTAAGGGTAAAAGTCGACTTGGATCGTATGGCGAGAAGACTTGACATAATAGTTGCTGATTTCGACCGTTTTTTTGGTGATTTCACGTTTCATCCCCTCTGGGGTGGGAGCTTACCACGGCCGGGCGACCGGCTGTAGATTTATAGAAAATGGGGTTTGTTGAAAAAAAGACACTGATGAATCAAATTGAAAAAACTTATTCTCGTTTATGGACGATTGCGTCTGGGAAAATAATGGTGGTCGCCGATATTCATGGGGACTGGGAAGTTTATGCGCGCTGTCGCGATATCTTTCTAACACGGCGAGCTTTGGGTGAAGCGGATATTTTGCTCTTTTTGGGGGATTTAATTCATGGGGAGGGGATGCCGTATGAAGACAGATCGCTAGAGATTGTGCGGGATATCATGCGTTTGCAAAGTGAGCTTGGCTCGGCCGTGTTGTGTTTGTGCGGAAACCATGAACTGCCCCATATGTATGGCTTTGGTTTAAGCAAAGGGCGGCGGGACTATACGCCGAAATTTGAGGCCCGCTTAACGGCCGAGGGGGATCGAGCGGCCGTGCTCGACTTCTTCTACTCACTCCCCCTATTTATTCGGACCCCTTCCGGTGTGAGTTTGACCCATGCGGGCGCGGCGAAAGAGATCGAAGATTTAGAAATCGCCAAAATCGTCTTTAATTGGGACCATCAGCAGCGGTTAGACAAAGCGAATCAAGCACTGGCGCAAGAAAACGTTGCGAATGTGCGCCGCTCTTATGCCCATTTAAGTGGCGGGGATTCTTATGATTCGCTGGCACGACACTACATGGGGGTCACAGGGCCAGACGATCCCCGTTATGATGTGCTGTTGCAAGGTATGTTTGCCATGCTCGACCCGCAATTTGACTATCTTTACACCACGCTATTCACAAAATGTGAAAAGCACTATGGTTTGCTAACGTATAGCCATGTACTACGCCGATTGCTTGACTATTTAAGCTACGACTACATAAACCAGCATATCTTGGTAGCAGGTCATATTAATGTTGATGCTGGACATGAAATTGTAGCAGGGCAACATTTAAGATTAACGAGTAATTATCACCAAAAACGAGAGAATGGGGTATATTTGTTGTTTAACACGGCCAAACCGGTACTACAGGCCTCTAACCTGCAGGAAAATATATACCCAATTTGGTCATAAACATTCTTTACCACTAATCATCATTCAATCATAGTAGGTGTAGTCGTGGATCTCATCCCACAGAGCGAACATAACTATTCAAATCGTATGGGGCGTATGTACCTTGTGGCCCTTGAAGAAGTGATGGGGAAGAGTAAGCTGGGTGAATTGCTAGATTTAACCAAACTCTCTCGATACAAGAGTGAACTACCACCGGAAAATCTCAAGCGGGAGTTTAACTTCGCCAATATTTCAAACTTGAACAAAGGGTTGGAAGAGCTATATGGCCCGCGCGGCGGCCGTGGGTTGTCGTTACGTGGCGGCCGGACGCTATTCGCCCGAGGGTTACGGCAGTTTGGTGGCTTGGCCGGTGTAAGCGATTTAGCCTTTAAAGTTTTGCCATTGAGCACTAAATTACGTATCGGTGTTCCCGCAATTGCGCGAATTTTTACCCAATTTAGCGATCAAACCAGCTATGTGGAAGAGCATGAAGATTGTTTCTACTACTATATTGAAACATGTTCAATGTGTTGGGGGCGCAAAGGGATGCAACCGATGGGGTATACGGCGATTGGGATTTTGCAGGAAGCGTTACGGTGGGTCAGTGGTGGCTTAGAGTTTCGGATTGAAGAGATTGAATGCATGTGTATGGGAGCGAAACGGGGTGTTTTTCGCATAGACAAAGAGCCGATTCGCTAAACGGGTGCTATTCTTAAAAATTTCCCCTGCATTAGTTGTGTTGTTTCTCGTCTCCTTGTTATAATGTGAACTCACATATGCAATGTTTCCAACAAAATATGTGGCTGGCCTACATAAGTTATTTAAATTGCTGAAGTATCACAAATGTAGTGTGAATGTATCATTCGGCCGTTTTTGTTTAGAGTAAGATCTAAGCAACTGCCAAAAATTGCTTAGACGCTTTTCGATATTGATTACAAGTGTTCAAACGGTTTTTGTTAGTCGCTTGATCTGATTCATTGAGGTTAATGACGTATTTGAGCCATTGATGGGATAATTAATTTATTGGTCCGGTTTTATATTCTTCCTTTACGGTTTTGTTTCTCCCCTCATTGTGGCAAATACGAATAGACTTGCTAAATCGCAGTAAACAGGAAGTTAGCTTGTGGATGATAAAAAACAGATCCTAATTGTTGAAGACGACCTTGATTTGGTCGAAATGTTGAGTGCGTATTTTAAGGTGCAAGGGTATGAAATACGCACCGCATCTTGGGGAGAAGATGCGGTTCAATCCGCATTGGACCAAGTTCCAGACCTGATTTTGCAAGATATCCGGTTGCCCGATATTGATGGGTTTGAGGTGGTACGTCGCTTGCGGGCGGTGCGTAAGACCCAACATGTTCCCGTTATTTTCTTGACGGAAAAGCGGGAGCGAAAAGACCGTTTGGCCGGTTTGCAGCTGGGTGCGGTTGATTACATTACGAAACCGTTTGATGTGCAGGAATTGCGCTTGCGGGTACGGAATGTGTTGCGTCGCAAGACGTTTCGTTCGATGGTCAATCCGGTTACCAACTTACCAGAAGGCGTTGTGGTTCAAGAGCGTCTGAATCAAGTTCTTCAGGGTGACGATTGGGGGATTGTTTTGGCCGGTTTGCAAGGGTTGAGTCATTTCCGTGATCAGTATGGTTTTGTGGCGTCTGATGACGTGGCACGTGCAGTTAGCTTGATGCTGAGTAAAACGGTTAAAGATGGGGATGAAGACAAAAATTTCATTGGCCATATTGATGCGGCCGATTTTCTCATTATCACTTCGGCGACAAAAGCATCTACTTTGGCGCGGAAATGTGAAATGCGTCTAAAGCCATCGCTCCCTTATTTTTATCCCGCTATTGATCGGGAAAAAATGGAGTCACGGCCGGAGCATGAAAAGCTTTCATTTATGGTCTCTAGCGTTTCTTCTGATCAGGGGAAGATTAGCTCATTGGACGATTTACGGGCGATGTTGTCATGATTGACGGCCGGTAGTGCCCCGTTTTTTGCTGGGGATTACAGCCGAGTTTATTTTTAAAAAGTAGAAGCCGCAGAGATATTCTGCGGCTTTTTTGTTGCCTGCACGCGCTCCTTTGTTTGTGATATATTCCCGATTAGATGCCATTCCTTAGCTAAACTGATCGGGCATTGTTTGAGGTTTTTTTGAACGAAAAAATACAGCGATTTTTCCAGCATCCGGCCGTGCGGGTCACATTGTATATTATCGCCATCGGTTTGCTGACCTATCTTTTTCTATGGCGTTTATGGGCGGCCGCGCCGGAAGACCGCGCCTATTTGCCCCAGCGGTCCGACTTGGGACAAGTTTTTTATCCCCCGCGCCATTTTTTCGCCAATGTTTTGGCGGAAGGGGAGTTTGCGCTATGGAACCCCCATGTTTACTCAGGGTATCCGCAGTTTGCAGATCCACAAGCGGCTACCTTTTATCCCCCATCGTTATTGACCGCGTGGGTGACCCAAAACGAGTTTTCTTTTGCGACGCTCGCACTCGACATCGGCTTTCATTTCTTCCTGATCGGGACCTTTTCGTTTCTATTCTTTCGACATCTATTTAAATCTGATTTTCCCGCATTTTTTAGTGCGATTTTATTTGAATTTGGTGGTTACCTGACCCTGTATCCGGTGGGGCAGCTCTCTGAATTGGAAGTTGCCGCTTGGTTCCCCCTAACTCTGCTGTTGGTGATGTTGTCGATAGAGCGGAAGAATTGGTTGTTAATCGCTTTGGCTGGGGTGGCGATGGGGCAGGTCTTTTTAGCTGGTCGTCCGCAGTCCTATTTGACGATCGGTACGGTGACGGTGACCTATTTGGCCTTTTATGGCTGGGAGCGCGGCTTAGCTTGGTGGCGTATCGGGGGGAAAACGGCCGTGTTGACCGCGTTTGCACTCGGTATTGCGGCCGCGCAGTGGATCCCAACGCTCGAATTAACCCGTTTAACGACACGTTCACAGTTGACCTATTCCCTTGTGGCTGAAGGGGGCTTTCCCTTTAGTCAGCTTAGCGGATTTTTTATTCCACAATTGCTGGGGAGCCAAAATCTCTATGTCGGGCTTGTGGCCTTAATCTTGGCCGGTGCGGCCGCCTATTACCGGAAAGGGATGTATTGGGTGACCGTCTTTACGGTCGCATTATTTGGCTCTGTTGGGAACCATCTTATTTTGTTTGATGCGCTTTACCTGTTTCAGCGTTTGGGATTCCCCGGCTATTTACGCAATGTGGAACGATTGGCGTTCGCGATGACATTTAGTCTGGCGGTTTTAGCCGGATATGGGATTAAAATGATCTGGGAAGGGGAAGAGCGGGAGCCTTTGAAATGGGTTCTTTGGGGAAGCGGCATTCTTTTTAGCTTTATTCTCTTTTTGACTTGGATTTGGTCTATCGGCCAACAAGAAGCGTTTAAGCCGGTTTTGTTAACCGATACCTTGATCTTTGTGGTCTTAATGCTGGTCGGGGCGATTTTGGTGACTTGGATATTCAAGGATCAGCCGTTGATTTTGGCGGTCGCCTTGGTCTCGATTGCGGCCGTGGATGTGATGTCGCTAAATCAAGGCCGTTTTTATGTCCAAGCCGAAGATTCTTTCGCCCCTGGGAACGATATTGACTTGATCGGATCAGCCCCTGCGGTAGATAGCCCGATTTATCGGATCGTGTTTGATCAAACCCATCAACAAGATTATGGCAGTTTGTTGCGGGTCGATAATACCGGTGGATTGCCTCCGTTGATGTTGATCGATTACGAATTGCTACGGGGAAGTTTGGATGATCAATACCGTCGTCATCAATTTTTGAATGTGCAAATGGTGGTGACCGGTGGGACTTATACCGATGAGGCGTATCAGTTGATCAAGCAAGAGGGGGATTTCGGCTATTATCAATTTATGCCTGCGTTGCCCCGCGCCTTTTTGGTTGAAGGGGTTGAAGAGGTGCCTGATTCCCAAACGGCCGCTGATATTTTGCTCCCGTGGGGATTTGATTACGGCCGGAAAGCGCTGGTTGTGGGGGAAACCGGTCTGACGGAACAGGTGCCATTGGCTCCGGAAGAAACGGCCGTTTTTGTCGGCCGTACGGCGAACTCGATTACCTTCCAAACGACGGCCGTGCAAGATCGTTTTCTGGTTATTTCAGAAACCTATTATCCCGGTTGGTATGCCACGATCGATGGGGAGCCGACCGAGATATTTAAGACCAATGTCGCTTTGCGTGGGGTGATTGTGCCACCGGGTACCCATACGGTTCATATGGAATTCCGGCCGACCAGTTTTTATATGGGGGTAGGTTTGTCTTTGTTTACGGCGTTTGTGTCGCTGGGTTGGGGATTGTGGGCGTGGCGTAAACGAGCGATGAATGACGAATAAAGATCATATTGCTATTAACCATATGTAGGGGCAAAAGGAATGGGGATTTGTTGCCGAGTCGCGGTGCGGGTTGGGGCTGTCATTCGTTTTGCCCGTTAGACCGCATGTGATTCAAGTGACGAGGGATTCGGTTGAATTGCAAATTTTCTAGCCCTGTCGGATTTGGTGGGAGTTGATCAATTAACGATTGTCATTC
>WTJY01000378.1:0-12951 GCA_011524645.1 Anaerolineales bacterium
CCCTTGTAGGAGGGGAGCAAATCCAATCAGACGATCCACATTGGCGAAGGTATTGATAATGGTGTGTGATGTTACTCATCTCATCATCCAAAATGACTTGCAGATGATTAATGTCCTTATCATTTTGGCAGATGTAGGGTGTGCAGGCTATAAATAAATTGTTAGTTTCTTGTCAAGGTTTAAGAATCGCGGTCCTTAACGAACCATCGCTTCTTGAGCCAGAGCACGCCCTTCGGCCGTGAGCAACAAATTCCCCTGTTGCCTACGCACCATTCCCTTCCCTTCTGAATAACGAATAACTTGCTCGGCAAATTCCGGTTGCCAGCGCAAATGCTCCCATAAATGATCAACTCGGTTTTCGGTGTGAGCACGATCTGTCCCTTCATGATTCAGCAAGTGGATAGTCAACATTGTTTGCGAGAATTCCCATTTTTGCCGAGAGCGACGCAAAGCGATCGCAATCAGCCCTTGTTGTGGGGCAGCAAGCATAATCAGAATAAAGACCACCCCGCTCATCGTCGCCATCGAACCCGCGATACTAGCATCTACCCAAGCGGCAAGCCAATAGCCAGACCAGGCACTTACGGCCGCAATCACCGCACTCAGCCACAACATATCTCTTAACTTGTCGGTAATGAGATAAGCACCTGCGGCCGGAGCGATCATCAAGGCCACAACCAAAATCGAACCAACGATATCGAAGGCACCAACGGCCGTGACAGAAACGGTGGTCATCAAACCATAATGAATCAAAACCGGTGAAAAGCCCAAAGCGGCCGCCAGCCCCGTATCGAAGGTTGCGATTTTTAACTCCTTATAAAACACCAGAATCAACACCAGATTGATCAATAAAATCGCGCCCATAATAACCAACCCACGAGGTAAATCGAGCCCCAAAAAGGACAATCGATCAAAAGGGGCGAACGCCAATTCGCCAAGCAAAACCGCATCAGCGTCGAGATGAACCCCTTTTGCAAAGCGAGAAATCAAAATAACCGCGATACTAAACAAAGCGGGAAAAACCAGCCCGATCGCCGCATCTTCTTTGAGCAAACCGGTGTTATAAACCATTTCGGTCAAACTAACAGTAATTACCCCCATCACGGTCGCTGCAAAAATCAACCACGGAGATTCGATGTTTTGGGTGACAAAAAAGCCCAAAACGATTCCCAACAAAACGGTATGACTAATCGCATCGCTCATCATCGCCATACGGCGCAAAACGAGAAAAACGCCGGGCAAAGCACAGGCCACAGCGGTAACAATAGCGATCAATTGAATTTCAAAGGAAGCGGACATATCTACCTCACCTCCGTTCTACGGGCAAAACGTTGTGCTTCTTTGGCCCCTTCGGCCGTTAATGCCCATAAATCTTTATCGACTTGGGTCACCCAACCACGCCCCACCAGCGCTTGCAAAGTAGGGGCCACACCACGTCCATAGCTCATCGTTTGAATCACGGCCGTACTATGGGGATGTGACCAATCATCATGTTGCTCCGCCAGCTTAAACATATGGTTCAATACCGATTCTAGACGCAAAATTCGACGTTGCCGTTGGCGGCGAATCCAATTCCAGACAACACCGCGACGTGTGGCAAACAAAAGGGAGATAAAAACGATTGTGCTAATCACCAAAACGACCACAGGCCCGGTCGAAAGCCCCCGTTCCAAGCTGCTAATCAGCGAACCGGACACACCAGCAACCGCCCCGAAAACGGCCGACAACACGACCATAATGCCCAAACGATCGGTCCACTGACGGGCGGCCGCAGCCGGAGCCACAATCATCGCACTCATCAGCACCACACCAACCGCTTGTAAGCCGATCACAATCGCAATCACCAGCAAGCTTGTCAACAACACATCAAGCATCACCATCGGATAACCCAAACTAGCCCCAAAATCACGATCAAAGCTCAAAAGCTTAAACTCTTTCCAAAACAGAGCCAATAGCAATAAAGCCCCGCCACCGAAAATCGCCATGGTAATGACATCACGAACCAACAAAGTGGCCGCTTGCCCAAACAAAAAGCTATTCAAACCGGCTTGGTTCGCTCCCGGATTTCGCTGTAAAAAGGTCAATAACATCAAGCCGAACCCGAAAAATACGGACAAAATAATGCCAAGTGCGCTATCTTCTTTAATACGGGTAAAACTGGTGATGGTCAGCATAAACAAGGTGCCGATCACACCGGCCACGGCCGCACCCAGAATGAGAACTACCGGTGCTTTACTGCCGGTCAACATAAAAGCGAGCACCACACCGGGCAACGCCGCATGGGACATAGCATCCCCTAACAAGCTTTGGCGGCGCAACATGGCAAATGTACCCAATGACCCACTAACAATCCCTAAAACGGCCGCGCCCATCGCCACCGTACGGATCGTATAATCGGTAAATAGCTGTAAAAATATCTCCATGATTGATCACGCAGTCGCATCACGTGGCACAATAGCCGGTGCCACCTGTACCGAATTGGGTCCTTGGGTCACAACGGCCGTTGTGCCATCTTCACCATTCGTCCCATTGTGTAAAAAGGCGATACGGCCACCATAAGCTTGGCGCAAATTGTCTTCCGTAAATACATCCTGCACCACCCCACTCGCGATCCGTCGCACATTCAGCAGGGTCACCCAATCGAAATATTCGGGTACCGTCTGCAAGTCATGATGCACCGCGATCACCGTTTTGCCTCTAGCGCGTAAATCTTGGAGCAGTGTGATAATGGCCCGTTCTGTCGTGGCATCAACCCCTTGGAACGGTTCGTCCATAAAATAAAGCTGGGCATCTTGGACCAATGCGCGAGCCAAAAATGTACGCTGCTGTTGCCCACCGGACAGCTGGCTAATTTGCCGCTCCGCATAGTCGGCCATCCCGACTTTATCGAGAGAGGCGAGTGCCAGTTCACGGTCTTGGCGACTCGGCCGTTTAAACCAGCCCAAGCGGCCGTAACGTCCCATCAATACAACATCTAAGACACTGGTCGGGAAATCCCAATCGACACTACCTCGCTGAGGGACATACCCCACCAAATGTCGATTTTCACGATACGATTTACCGTGAATCAAAACGTGCCCAGCGGCCGGTTTAATCAACCCCAAAATCGATTTAATCAGGGTTGTTTTACCTGCCCCATTGGGTCCCACAATCGCCATCAAAATGCCGCTAGGAACATCGAGATCGATGTCCCATAAAACCGGCTTTTCTTGATAAGCGACCGTCAAGTCGGTTACTTCGAGTGCTTGTTCGGCCGTCGTTACCATTGCTATTCTCCCGCCAAAGCGGTCACGATCGTATCGATATTGTGGCGGACCATACCGATATAAGTTCCTTCAGGTGTTCCGTCATCCCCCATCGCATCAGAGAACAGTTCACCACCGATTTCAACATTAAACCCACGGTCTTGCACGGCCGCTTGTACCGCTTCAACATTTCGGATCGGCACCGAAGATTCAACAAAGATCGCCGGAATCTCATTCTCAGCAATAAAGTCCGCCAAAGCTTGGACATCCCCAGTGCTCGCTTCTGTCGCCGTACTAATCCCTTGCAACCCCATCACCTCAAACCCATAGGCGCTACCGAAATAGCGGAAGGCATCATGCGCGGTAATGATTACCCGTTTTTCCGCCGGAATCTGCGCAACCTGTTCCAATACATAAGTATGCAGCTGATCCAGTTCCGCTAAATAAGCGTCCGCATTAGAAGCGTAGGTGGCCGCATTGTCTGGATCGACATCGCTTAGCGTGTCCCGCACCTGTTTCACCGTTTCCTGCCAAAGTGTGACATCAAACCAAATGTGGGGATCAAACTCATCTTCATAATCCTCTGAATCGAGCAAGCGTGCGGAATCGATCTGTTTTGAAACCGGAATAGACGGCTTATTTTCACCGATCTGCTCTAGAATCTCTTCCATTTGGGCTTCTAGAAAGAGGCCGTTGTAAAAAATCACATCAGCATTTTGCAACAAATCAACTTCACTGGCGCTAGCGACATACAAATGGGGGTCGGTCCCCGCGCCCATTAAACCATCGACCGCGACCAATTCACCACCGACATTGCGGACCACATCGGTTACTTGACCGATCGTTGTGACCACTTGAAGCTTCCCATCTGATTCGGCCGCAGGTTCACTGCCACAAGCGGCCGTAAATAAAGCGATTATCATTAAAAAGACGATTGTCATCGTTTTTGTGTTTCTCATTTTAGTATCCTCGTAGTAAATTTTTAGGCACGCCTAAATTTTAGGTGTGCCTAAAAATTTGTCAAGGGCAATTTACCCTATTGGTTCAAAATGAATAAATGAACAACAAAGGTTGACAATCATGCCACCTCCATGCGAACATAAGTTCCATTATATTTATTTAGCACAAAAGGAAAACAAACATGCTCGATTTCAAAGGCTTCCCTCTTGATACCGTTCAATTTTATGCTGACATCGCCGAGAACAATAACAAAGCTTGGTTCGAGGCCAATAAATCTCGATTTAAGAACAATGTGCAAAAACCGAGCCAAGATTTTGTTGTCTCTTTGGGGGAGCGACTACGGCCGATCACGCCCAACCTAAGGTATGACACCAAGCTAAACGGGGCTGGGTCGATTATGCGGATTTATCGAGATGTGCGGTTTAGCAAAGACAAAACACCCTATAAAACCAATCTGGGCATCGTTTTTTGGCAAGGAGAAGGGAAGAAGATGGCACGGCCGAGCTACTATTTCGGGCTCGATGCCACAGGGGCACAAATGCATGGGGGCATGTATCGTTTTCCAGATAACTGGACCGATATTTATCGCCAAGGGGTGGTTCACGACGAGCTAGGCACGGAATTGGTCGCGTTACTCGAAGATTTGCAAAGGAAGGGGTTTGAGATTTGGGGAGAGAAAACGAAGCGGGTGCCGCGCGGTTACGATAAAGATCATCCACGGGCTGAATTGTTGTTGCATAAGGGTTTAGCGGTTTCGGCCGGTCAGCGTTTTGCACCGGCCGATGTATCCGCCATCGATATTGTGGATCGATGTGTAGACTATGCCTATGACATCGCCCCGCTCATTGATTGGTATGTGCGAGCGGAGCAGGCGGCCGAAATCGGCTAACCGCAGAATCAATCTATTGGAAGCCTACGATTCTTCCAACTGTTGCCGAATAACCCCCGCCATCATTTCAAAACTGGGGTTGGCTACCATTTGCCCGTTAATAAAGAAGGCGGGGGTGCCACGCGCCCCGCTGGCTCGTGCAGCGCGCAAATCGTCAGAAACATACTCTTGATATTTGCCACTATCCAAGCAGGTGCTAAATTGCCCTCCATCGAGCTGGACAGACGTGGCATAGCTCTCTAGTTGAGCCACACTTAAGCCGTCTCCCAAGTCATACACAAAATCGTGATACTCCCAGAATTTCCCCTGCTCTGCCGCACACATCGATGCTTCGGCAGCTTTGGGGGATTGTGGCGTAATCACTGGAAAGTGATGAAAATGAAAGGCGACCTGATCCCCATAAATCGCTTGAATCTGGTCTTTAATCCCCAAGCGATGCCATTGCCGACATGCGGGACAACCGAAATCACCATACTCGATAATTTGAATCGGCGCATCGGCCGGTCCATCAATGATCGCGGCCGAAACAAAATCAAGCTCTGCGGCCGTGAGCTCTGGCGGCCGCGACGCAAATGTGAAAATCGCAATCGCCCCAATGACAAGAAAAAAGGCCCCGCCCGATAAAATCCACCCTCTGCGCTTTTCCCGTTTTTTCGCTTCTCGTTTTTGCCGTTCAATTTCACGGCCTCTTAGTTTTTTCTCTTTTTTTGCCATCTTAATTTCACCATCCTCATTCAATCAATAAAACAATAAAATTTCTTGCATTGTTTAGAATTTAGAGCCAGCACAGCAAAAAATCCTTACTGAATTATGCGCAGTTCAGCAAAATCAAATAATTTTGGCCTATTTAATTGAGAGCTTCGTAAATGAAATCGCGAATATGCATGCAATCGGCGTGTCGGATCGTTAATAATAGTTGAGTCGTTGCGTAAGCCTTTTCTATGTGCGGTGTAAGCACCCTGCGCAGAAATTGGACCAGTTTGCACTGCACAGTATCAACACTGTATAGCCTGAAACGGGTCCAATCTAAAATAGTTAGAGCGTGGTTGCAACAGCGGCCCCAACAATGCCCGCTTGATTACGTAACTCGGCCGGAACCGTGTTCGTTTTGAGGTCAAACTGCTTGCTAAATTTGTCAAACTTCTTACTAATTCCACCACCAATAATCATCATGTGTGGTGTAAAAAGTAATTCGCAGTATTGCAAATACTCGTTCAAGCGCTTGCCCCATTGGCTGTGCTTCAGGTTCTCTTCCTCTTTAATCCGGCCGGCCACATACAGTTCAGCAACATCATCATGCCCTTTCATATAAATCTTGCCTAATTCAGTGTTCGGAATCAACACCCCATCGCGGAACATGACAGAACCGACACCGGTCCCCAGCGTGAAAAGCAAGACGGTCCCCATTACATCTTTGCCCACACCATATCTCATTTCCGCCAAACCGGCCGCGTCCGCATCGTTAACAACAGTCACTTCACAACCGGTCGCTTGCCCAAACGCATCCGCAGCTGAATTTCCCAACCAGCCCGGATAGTGATGTGCGGTCGGCGGATTAAGGACCACCCCGTCAGTCGGCCGTACCGGTGCGGGAAAGCCCACCCCGATTTTCCCTTGATAATCGAAATGGCGCGCAATTTCAGCAATCGTATTCGCCACATCTTCCATAGAAAACGATTCCGGTGTAGGAATACGAATTCGATCCGTTGCAAATTGTCCGATTTCTAAATCGACCATAGCCCCTTTAATCCCACTCCCGCCAATATCAATACCGAGTATATGATTCATTTTGTTTCTCTCCAGAATTTTATTTTTGGTCCAGCAATTCCCGCAGGGTGTGCTGTCATGTCACATGATGATGATCATTTTTGCCGAAAATCGATCAAAATCGTTATCTAAGGGGGTGCTTCGGCGGCAAAGCCGCCGAAGCACCCCCTTAAACGCCCCGTTTGGCCCACCTTCGGCGGGCCAAACGGGGCAAAAATAACAGATTAATCAACTCAAATCGCTTTCACAGACAAAATAGCGAACCTGCGGGAATTGCTGTTTTTGGTCGATAATTGTAGGGGGAAATGAGAAATGGGAAAAGAGGGGGAAATCTGTTAAAAATCGTTATTCGACCGAACACAGGATAAACTTGCCCCATGAAGCCGGAAATCATCTTGCTCACCCATCCCTATCGCTATTTTTTTGCGGCCGCATGGACCCTGTTCGGTGGTTTATTTTTGCTCGGTTTCGCTCAAGGGCAATCGTTTTTTACGCTGGTTCTTGGGATTTTTTGTCTACTAGCGGCCGTTTATAGCGCCACCGCCGCAACCGAAATCAGCATCACCCCGACCCCAGAACCACATCTACAACTCCGCCAACGGCCGATCTCACTACGTACCAAGCAGCGCAATCTCAAGGATATTAGCGGTTTCGCCACCAACGCCAATCGCCCACCGCTTGATGAGGATGACGAACGGCTAGGCTATCATCACACACGGCCGATCGCCTATGACATCGAGCTTATCTTAGCCAACGGCCGTCGCTACCCCTTTACTCAAGCCCACACAGAAGAAAGTGCCAAACAAACAACCGCACAACTTAACCGCACCTTGAAAACCTACCGCTCAACCCCATGACTGTCCAGCTTCACCTGACCGAATACGCCCCGATTACGCTACCGGCCGCCGCTATTTCTACCGAGATAGGGTCGTTTATTCATGAGAAATACGGCCGTTATATCGATATCGTGTTTCCATCGCCCCGCACACAAAATCAGTGGCGGCTCACCGCGCTCGGCTGGGTGGGACATCTGCCACTGCCACAACAAGGGCAAATTACCATCCATACCAAAGTGCCGGTTTCCAACCTTTGGGACATGCTCATGTGGGTCTATGATTGGCAAAGCTGGCGTCATTTTCCCGGCCTCGTCCAAACCGATTCATTGCCCGCATTCTATGATGGGCTAGCTTATCGCTTAGCCGAACAAGTCATCGAACTCGCACGGCGTGGCCTCTATGGTCAATATCATCCCCAACAGCAGCGCCAAACAACGGTACGAGGCCGTATTCAGTTGACCCCCACCTTAAAAAAACCGGCCGATATCGGTTTAGTGTGTCGCTATGATCAATACACCCGCGACAATCTGCACAATCAAATCCTCAACTTAACGCTCGCCCACATCGGCCGTTCCGGCTGGTGCACGGCCGCAACCCAACAGCAAATCAATCGCGCCCGTCGTGCCCTGCCACACACAACCACACCGGCTGAAATCCCGTGGCAGACCCTCACCTATACGCGATTGAACGAACCCTATCGCCCGCTTCACACCCTCTGTAAATTCTTTCTCGATGGGCTTTTACCCGGCCAACATAGCGGCACAGACACCGCTATACCCTTTCTCATCAATATGAGTCGTCTTTTTGAACAATTTGTGGCCGCATGGCTCGCGGCCCATACCCCTGAACAGTATCGTTTGAAGTCCCAAGAGCGGGTTTATTTGGATGGCAACAGCGGCCGCCAGATCGCCATCGACCTCGTGCTGTATAATCAAGTGGGTCAGTCTATCGCCGTGCTCGACACCAAATACAAAGCACCAGACCGCCCTGATATGGCCGATATTTACCAGATCACATTTTACGCGCACCAGCAAAACAGCACGGCCGCATATCTCATCTATCCCACCGCTTTACAGGTGCCACTTAATGGCCGTAATCGGGATGTTCGTTATCAAAACCTGACCTTTTCGTTACATGGCGACCTCAATCAAAATGGAAAAGAGCTTTTATTAAACATTATTCGTCACACCCCACAGGGTTCACGTGTCGGATTCGGAATGTGATCTTTATTCGTCATTCATTTATGTCTCTTCTACGGCTTTTACGCGCCTTTTGGTTACGTGATTGGCAGGAACAAACCAGCTATCGCGCCGCAATGTTGTTTAGCTTTGTCGGCATCTTTTTTCGTGCGTTTACCTTTTTCTTTATCGCCCAGCTGATCGGGCAACCAGCACAACAGGCCCTGCCAGAATATGGAGGGGATTATTTCGCTTTCGTCTTACTAGGTATCGCCTTTAACAGCTATTTCGATGTCGGTCTCACCTCTTTTGCGCGCAGTTTACGGCAGGCGCAAACGACCGGCACGCTCGAAGCGATTTTAATGACTCCCACACCGGTCGGCCGGGTCGTTCTCGGCTCAGCCATGTGGAGTTATAGCTTTACAACACTACGCGTCGTCGTCTATTTAATTCTCGGTTTCTTTCTGGGGCTAGATCTATCCCAAGCCAATGCGCCACTCGCCTTGCTCGGTTTGTTGCTCTCGATTGCGGCTTTTGCCAGTATCGGTATTTTCGCGGCCAGCATCATCATGGTCATCAAGCGGGGCGATCCGATTACCTCCTTGATTAGTAGCGTGTCCGCCCTACTCGGCGGCATCTATTATCCGATCACCTTGTTACCCGATTGGCTTCAACCCCTTTCTTACTTCCTCCCGATTACGTATGGGCTCAATTTAATGCGGCAAACCTTGCTAAATGGTGCTAGCTGGACGGCCGTGCAAAATGACTTCCTCATTTTATTGGGCTTTACGGCCATCTTGCTCCCGATCTCCCTCTTCACATTTCGTCTAGCGGTCAATCGCGCCCGCCGCGACGGATCACTCGCACAGTATTAGCGCATACTCACAGCCACAGAGCGAAGTTCAACAAATCTAAGCACAGCCGCCACCCTCTCTGATCTCTTGACATTGTCAAGCCAATCATTATAATCATTTGTCGGCCACACGGCCGTTTTGCACGCAACCTTTGTGTTGTTTCCCAATTACGTTACAAGATAACCTGAATAGAGAGGATAATCGTATGGGCGCATTGCCAAAACGACGTATTTCTAAATCACGCCGTGACCGTCGTCGCGGGCATGACAAACTTCCAGTTGAAAACCTTTTCGAATGCAGCGATGCTGATGGATTAAAAATCCCACACCGCTTGCGTCGCGCCGTTCAAAGCGCAAAAGGTCGCAAATTGCTTGGTTTGGATCAAGAAGAATAAAATGAGTGGCGCGTGACTAGTGACTAGTGGTTAGCGAACGATGAGCAGATTGTTTGTTGACCACTAATCACTAATCACCAATCATTCATGATTGAAAAGAAAAGGGGGGTGAGATCAAATTGATCTCACCCCCCTTTTTTTGTTGTGTATGTGCGTGCTGAGGTGGCAACTATTTTAGACGGGCCGCGATGGCAACCAACTGTTCAAACTCTTGGACTTCTACAGTTCGTGGGAAATACTCAGCGATACGGCGTGCATCGGCCGCCAAATCATCGATATCACTTTCACGCGCCCAATAGCTATCACGCAAAATCTCCGCATATTCAGCGACAACAGCCGATAGCTGGAAGGTGGCAGACGCATCCACAAAGCTGTTGTGTAAATCACGTGGGGCCATGATTTGCGAGATTTCAACAACTTCAGCGATTTCTGGGTCTTCATAGCGAACCCGTACGGTCATCGCAACTTCGTTTTCGTTGTAATCTTCAGCAAAGCGCACTTCATAGAGAGCGGTCACGCTATGCCCTGACCCGATTTCCCCAGCATCGACGCTATCATTGCGGAAATCACTGTCCGCCACATCACGATTTTCATAGCCGATTAAGCGATAACGATCCACAACGGCCGAGTTAAACTCAACCTGGATTTTGGCATCTTTGGCGATCGTAAAGAGGGTCGCCAATAAATCGGTTTTGAAAACACGCTCCGCTTCATTCATAGAGTCGATATAAGCATGGGTCCCGTCACCTTGATCGGCCAGTTGCTCCATATTGACATCGCTGTAGTTCCCCATCCCATAACCAAAAGTACTCAACTGAATCCCTTCTTTCGCATGGCGCAAAATCGATTCGGCCGTGGTAGAACCGACATTGGCCACCCCATCCGAAGCCACGATCAGCCGGTTAATCCCCCCTTCGATATAGTATTGTTCAGCAAGGTTGTACGCCATACGCAACCCATCTTCCATATTGGTGCTCCCGTTGATCGCTAAGCGATCAATCGCTTGATGGACTGTGTAAGATTCAGAAATAGGGGTCGGTTCTAAAACGACCTCGGCCGTGGAGCCATAGGTCACCAACCCGACATAATCTTCTTGTTCAAGCTGATCCACTAACATATGTAACGATTCCTGCACCAATCCGATCCGCTCTGGACCACTCATCGAGCCGGATACATCAATCACAAAAATCAACATCGCATTCGGCCGTTCCGCGTCAGGAATGTCATACCCCTGAATCCCTACGCGAACCAAGTGGTAATTTTCATTTTCCCCATACGGTGCCGGTGCCCCTTCCAAATGAATCGCAAAGGCGTCTTCGGCCGGTAGCGGATATTGTTGATCAAAGTAGTTCACAAACTCTTCCACACGAATCGCATCACTTGGCGGCAACACATTGTCTTGCACATAGCCACGCATCAAGGTATAAGAACCGGTATCGACATCGACCGCAAAGGTCGATAAATTATCGTCACGGGTATCGATAAATGGGTTAACCGCCTCTTCCGCAAAGAACATATCTTGAGCAGGTTCGCCGGTCGCAAGTGGGGTCGGTTCGGGGGCCACATTGCGTACAAACTCATCAAAATCGGCCGATTCTTCTTCTATTTCATAAGCCTGCTCATCCATCGCCTCGACCTGTACTTCAACAGGTTCCTCTTCGACCAGTTCGACAACCGATTCTGTCGCCAAACGGGTCACTTCAACCTCAACCACTTGCGGTTGCATTCCTCCACACGCGGCCGCCAAAAGAACCAACATCATTAGGCCAATCATCGTTTTCAAAATCTTCATCATCATTCTCCATGTTTATCTGTGTGTTTTATTTCCGGTTTCTGTCTGACTTGGGCCCTGTCAGTTTTTATTCATGGGGGTAAAACGACGGCCGTTCCCCAAAAGTTCCACCCATTTTTAATTTGGTGGAAATAGGGTCTTGATTCGTCACTCGTCCTTCGTCATTCCCCATCATTATTTCTTACACATTTACCGATTCCATTTGCCCCCCTGCATGGGTTACAATAACGTTCAACTAAATTTGAAACTTTTGAACAGTGCAAGGCACGTTATGGATAACAAACAACAAATCGATGTATTAATCGTGGGGTCAGGTCCGGCCGGAACATCCACCGCCCTTCATTTGCTAGATCAAGACCCAAGCTGGGCGGAACGCATGTTAATCGTTGATAAAGCGATCCATCCACGGGAAAAATTATGTGGGGGTGGCATTACCCACCTAGGGGAAAATGTGCTGGCCGATCTAGGTCTAGCGATCAAACCCTCTAACTTCGCCGTGCGAGAAGTCCGATTGGTATATGACCAAGAACAATATTCGTTTTATGGCGATCCGGTCTTTCGCATTGTGCATCGGGCGGAATTTGATCATTGGCTTGTCCAAGAGGTCGAAAAGCGGGGCGGCCATGTCGCCCAAGGGGTTACGGTCACCGATGTAATCGAGCGCGATGGGTTTGTCGAAGTGATCACCGATCAGGGGACATACGAAGCGAAAGTGCTGGTCGCGGCCGATGGCTCACGCAGCTTGGTGCGGCGCAAACTAGGCTGGAACGATGGCACCCACGTGGCCCGCCTAATCGAAGTCCTCACACCAGATAACAAAGAAACCGCCTGGGAAATGCGGGATGAAGTGGCGGTTTTCGAGTTTACTCAGCTCCACAGCGATGATCTACAAGGGTATTACTGGGATTTCCCGAGTATCGTCAATGGGGAATTACAAATGAATCGCGGTGTGTTTGACAGTCGCACCCATACCGATCTACCCCCACGTGGCCCGCCTAATCGAAGTCCTCACACCAGATAACAAAGAAACCGCCTG
>WTJY01000378.1:13051-17160 GCA_011524645.1 Anaerolineales bacterium
GGAATTACAAATGAATCGCGGTGTGTTTGACAGTCGCACCCATACCGATCTACCCAAAGCCAATCTCAAAAAGGTTCTGGGGGATGCCTTAGAAGAGCGAGACAAAAATCTCGGCGACTTTAAGATCAAAGGGCATCCGATTCGCTGGATGGATTTACGCGGCCGGTTTAGCCAGCCCCATATCCTGCTCGTCGGCGACGCGGCCGGTGCCGACCCACTCATGGGAGAAGGGATCGGTATGGCACTAGCCTACGGCCGTGTCGCGGGCAAAGCGATCAAAACCGCCTTCCAACAGCGAGATTTCCGCTTCAACACATACAAACGACAAGTGATGTGGGACCCAGTCCTGCTAACTGTCTGGGTTCGGGTTCTGCTTGCCGGACTCTCTTATCGTGTCAAATCCCCTGCGTTGGTCCGTTGGGGTTGGCGCTTCGTCGGCTGGGTTTTGCGCTGGACCCCGTGGAGCCGACCAGATTATGTGCCGGTCCGGCCGATTCGCAAAACAAGTTAAACGACCCCATAGCCCGACAAAAATCATGCATGGGGCATGCATGGGGTATGAAATCGGCCGGTTTCATACCCCATTTATCTGAATCACGCCTTAGCTTATTCGCCACAACATTTTCCCCACGCCATAATAGATTTCAGAACTGATGCAGTTCAATCATTCGTCGGCCGACTGAAAACCGGCCAGTTTAGAACGAAACTATCTGAGGTAATGACATGTCATTCAGGAATCGACAACGGGCAGAAGAAGAAGCTTATACAGCGAACGCCTCACTACGCGGCCGTCTCTATTTCTTACAGTTGGTAGTTCTCATCGCCATGAGCGGACTACTGTATCGTGTCTTTTGGCTCCAACAGGTTCAAGGGAACGATTTTATCGAGCAATCCCAAGAGAACCGCACCGCCCGTCTCTTAATCGATGCACCCCGAGGGGTTATTTTGGATCGCAACGGAGAGCCCTTGGCGATTAATGAACCGAGTTTTAATGTCACCATTACACCCGCTTTCCTACCGCGAGATGAAGCGGAAAGATTGGCGATCTTCGAACGCTTATCGATCCTAACCGGTGTCCCCGTCACCAACACGGTCGCCCAACAAGCGCTAATCGACGCGGCCGATCCAGATATCGTTAATCAATATACAAATCTAGCCGCACTCTATAACGTCTCAGCGGCCGATACACTAGACGAATCTGAAATCATCCCACGGCTCCCCGACAGCATTATTACCGTCTACGAAACATTTAGCTTCGCCCAATATCTCCCCGCCACCGTCAAATCGGGCGTTACGATTACTGAAGCTTATTTAATCGAGCAAGAAAGTGTTTACTTACCCGGTGTCCGCATTGTTCCAGAGCCGATACGCCGTTATCCAACAGGTGCCTTAACCTCTCACCTAATCGGCTATATGGGTTCTCTACCCAGTGAAGCATGGCTCGATTTGGGTTACCAGCGAGATGATCGGGTCGGTTTATCAGGGCTAGAGGTATCGATGGAACCACTCTTGGCCGGGCGGAAAGGGGAGCGACAAATTGTGCAAGACTGGACCGGCCGTGAAGTCCAGCAGCTGGGCACCACCCTCCCCCCCATCCCCGGTTACAATCTGCATCTCACTATTGATACAGAGCTTCAGGCCCAAGTTACCGATATTCTCAGTCGGACCATGCAAGAACGGCGCGAATTTGCCGATATTGACTTCTTTACCGGTCTAGGAGAAACGCGAGAAATCGAGCTTGGCTCAGTCGTCGCCCTCAATCCACAAACCGGCGAAGTCTTAGCCATGGTCAACCTACCGGCGTTTGACAACAACCGTTTCGCAACTCAAATTCCGGTCGATTACTATTTAGGGCTATTCCGGAACGAATACGAGCCGCTACTTAATCACGCAATCGCCGGTCAATACCCTCCCGGATCAACCTTTAAAGTGGTCACCGTACTCGCAGCTCTGCAAGAAGGGATCGTCTCCCCCAGCCGTTTGCTCGACACTCCCGGCACGATGCTGGTTGCCAACCAGTTCGCCCCCAACGACCCCGGCCGTGCGCAAGAATTTGTCTGCTGGATCAGCCTGCCGCCAAACTTTGGTGATCATGGGGCGATGGACGCAGTAACCGGTTTGGCACAATCATGCGACATTTATATGTATAAAGTTGCGGGTGGGTTCGCCGAAGAGAACATTCGCGGCCTAGGCATTAACACGCTTGGGGAATATGCTCAACAGTTCGGCTTCGGCCGTGTACAAGGGATCGAACTCCCCCTAGAAGCGCCCGGTGTCATCCCCAATACCGAATGGAAGCAGGTCAACTATGGGTCACCGTGGTCAACCGGTGACGATTACAACGCCTCAATCGGGCAGGGGTTTGTATTGGCGACCCCCTTACAGGTGGCCCAAATGGCGGCAGTCATCGCCAATGGGGGCTTCCTCTATCGGCCGACCCTCATCCATCATCTTACTGATGCTGAAGGAAATGTTTTTGTATTGGATGGTTACGACCCCACGCAAGATTTAAAAGTCATTTCAGCGGCCGAGCGTGGTGTCCCCATTGATGAAGATGGCAATGTCGGATTCGTCCCTGAAGTGCTCGGGGTACTCGAAGCGGACCCAGAGTTTATCGAAGTCGTGGCGGAAGGAATGCGGGTCGTAAACACCATGGAAGGGACCGGTTCTTCTTTTATCTATTACAACGATGAGGACGGCGAACGGCAGTCAGATTGGCTAGAACGGGAAGGGATTATTACGGCGGGGAAAACCGGAACCTCTGAATTTTGCGACAATTTATCACAGATCAAAGGATGGTGTACCGAAGAAAAGATCTTAAATGGCGAGGTTCTACCCACCCACTCTTGGTATGTCGGTTACGCCCCATACGACGACCCCGAAATCGTCGTTGCTGCTTTTCTCTACTATGGTGGAGAAGGGTCACAATGGGCCGCCCCCATCGTCCGCGATGTCATCGCCGCCTATTACGGTGTTGCCGAATTCGCCCCAGAAATCATCGGAAATGATCCATTCGCCGACGCACCACAATTGGACAGTGCCCCACCACCCAATGCACCATAGGGAATGATGAATGACAAATAACGAACAGTGCACAACAAATCAACACCACATGGCATACCAAATCAAACACGCCCTAATCGAAGCCCAACAAACCGTCTCCCGCCTAGAAGCGCGTATCCTACTCAGCCATGTCCTAGGCGTTTCCCACACCTACTTAATCGCCCATGACGATCAAGCACTTTCGGCCGAAATGACCGCCCAATTCCAAGCGCTCCTCACTCGCGCCTCCGCCAACGAACCTATCCCTTATCTAACCGGTGAACAACCCTTTTACGGCCGCCTATTCAACGTCACCCCGGCCGTTTTAATCCCACGCCCCGAAACCGAATTACTCATCGAAGAAGCGATCACATTCTGCCAATCACGGCCGAAAACCAAAATCATCGATGTCGGTACAGGAAGTGGGTGCATTGCGGTCACGCTCGCGGCCGAATTAAACAACAACCAAATAGAGATAACCGCCAGCGACATCTCCCCAGAAGCGATCGCCATCGCGCAAGAAAACAGCGCACATCACCAAACAGACATTACCTTTCATGTCAGCCATCTGCTGTCACAGATAAACGGCCCATTTGATTTAATCGCCGCCAACTTACCCTATATCGCCGAAACAGAAAGAGATGTCATGGACCGCTCTGTACTCGAATACGAACCGGATCTCGCCTTATTTAGCTCAGGCGAGGGGTTAGATCTCATCGAGCAATTACTCCATCAAGCGGTCACCAAAATCAACCGTCCAGGACTCATCTTGCTAGAAATGGGCTGGACTCAAAAAGAGCGGTTAATCAAAATCGCCCAAGAGATTTTCCCTAACGCGGCCGTCAGTTGTCGTCAAGATTATGCGGGGCGCGACCGTCTTATTAAAATTGAGCTACAATAGACTGAGATGTGGCGCAGAATCAACAACAACCCAAACCGGCCACCCACCACTAATCACTAACCAAATACAGCGTCTCAAAAGTGATCTACTGTTTTCCTCTCCTCATAGGGTGAGGGGCTGGGGGAGGTGGATTTTATAAATTTCCCTCTCCCTCAGCCCCTCACCC
>WTJY01000402.1 GCA_011524645.1 Anaerolineales bacterium
GGCTGGTATAAGCTACTTGCGCCTGCGTTCTGCGATCTTCAAATTGGGCACTTCGCACCAGTTTGCCTCGGTCACCCGATTCTGGGCAACTGGCTGTGGCTGTGTTGGTGGTGACTGTACAGGCCGCATTGGCGTTATAGGTGCCGCTATTGATGAGTGTGCCGTTTGTCTCACTGTCATCTAGGTCGAGATAGATGAGTGCGGCCGAGGTCACGTTCTCGGCGTAACTGCCGAAACTTCCAGATGCCCGAATGACGACATCGGTTTGAGTCGTTTCGCCGACGATGCCCGGTGTGGCTGTGCCCGTTTCTGTCGTTTGCTCATCTAAAAGGAGAGGACCCCACGACTGGCTGTCGCGAATGACATCTTCGGGCAGCTCCACATCGATCGTTCCGACAAGGCTATTCGTTTGGTCGAGGTTTTCGATGGTTGCTGAGTATGTTACTGATTCACCGAGTCCGACAACACCGGCTTGAATCGAAACCGTTTCAATGGCGGTTTGCATCGAGAAGGGGAATTCGGCCGAAGAGACATTTGGATTGTATCCACGGTTTCTTTCTACCGCGTCTCTCAGTGTATCCCCGTCAGCGTCTCCTTCAAGCGGATCGGCCCAAACCCATGTTTCCAATGGATCTCCATTGTTATCGTAATCATAGACAATGGTCCAGCCACCGGTCCAAGCTTGTGATTCATCATCGAAGGGGCTACGCGCCTGACTGCGCGGGAATTCTTGTCCGTCCAAGATGCCATCTCCATCTGTGTCGCGCCACATCGGGTCGGTGCCGTAATGCAATTCCCAGTAGTCGCCTAAACCATCATTGTCGCTATCCCATTTGAAGAAATTATGATCGCGATAATGTTCAAACCCATCCAATAGGCCGTCCCCATCAGAGTCCGGATTATTGGTGTAAAGTTCTGCACCATTGCGCATGCCGTCCCCATCGATATCGAATTGGTTGCCGCCGAACCAACTGATTTGGCCGCGTCGCCCTTCTCTGAGGAAGCCGTCAATTGAGGCGGGCAAAATATCGATGACCAGTGATCGCATTTTAGTATGGTGCGATGCTTTGACCGATTCTTCGTCACAGGTCGCGCCAGAGGTAAAAATGAAGCCCCAACATTCTAAGGTGACGACATTGTATGATTCGGTTAGATAGAAGTCGGTCGCTTTGTTGATACCCGCTTTGCTATAAACGATGTCAAGTGTGTCAGAGAAGTTGTGTTGGTTGTCACTTCCCCAAGGCACCGCACCAAACGAAAGATCATCATGCTGCGCTTTTTTGTTGAACTGGAGGTTGTAGTCGAACGTAGAACGACGCATGCGATCTTGCAGTTGAGAGTTGGTAAAACTCCATTTGATCATCCCTTCATCGATGTCGCCCAAGCGTAGGGTGGTGGTGACATCGACTCCCATTTGTACGGTAACACCGGTAACGAATCCGGTGTCGGCATCGATGAGCGGTTCCCGCATCGCCATATCGACTCGATTTTCATCATCAAGCTTGACGGTGACGTAATTGTCATAGATCACTTCGGTGATGGCGGCCGCGAGCGCCCCCGACACCCCGTTACAGACCCATTTGTCTGTGGCCCCCGATGTTATTTTGTCACCGGCCGCCACATTGACAATGGCACAAACAGCGATCATCAAGGCATCGATGAGGTCAAGAACGGCGATAATAATGGTACCGATGGGGAAGATAGCAGAGACCACGGCCGAAATCAGAGCCACAACCAATTGGCCGATCGCTTCCGCCAGCTTGGTGTTAAAGCCGATCGATCCCGCCTTAATCCCACCATCAACCACTTCATAAATCAGGACTCCGATAATCACGCTCGCCTCAACCGCAAAGTCTAGGGCGGCACCCGCTTTTGATACCTTCTTGGCATCGACTAAGTTGTCATACCAACCGATGTCTAGATATTCCTTGCTTTTCTTGAGCGCGCCATAGGTTTCTGTCATAGCGAGCATTTCGCCCCCCACACCCACACCGGCCGCCCACAACTGGGTTTCCTCTTCACTTAATCCGGCATATGGGCCGATGATAAAGGCCATCCCGACCAGGGCGGCACTAGCCGTTACCCCTTTTTTCGCTTTGCTTTGCCACTCGTACTTTTCCGCTTCGATTTTTAAGACTTTTTTGCGGAATTGGACCGATAGTTGTTTGAGGACTTCACCGGTTCGTTCAATATCTTCAGTAGACTTAAACGGGTTGAGATTTTCCGGATCGGAGGCGAAGGCAACAAGAAAATCGAAGCTATCAACTGCGTTGACCAACGTGTTTTCGGCTTCTGCATAGACATTGCCATATTCTTCGTTGGCCATGTCTTCGTACATTTCAACCGTATTGTTGGCCATTTCGACATAGGCTTTTTCTTCATTTAGTGTTGCGTTGCTGTCATTGACTTGATAATCATCTGGGTCGGAACTGGTTTCATCAACGGTTGATTCCCCTTCAAATTCCGGCATGCCGGTGATCCCTTGGTAAAACCCGGTATAAGTCGATGTGGCTAGATTGATTAAGCCGGAGCGCGCGGCCGTCATATCATCAATCGTTTCGCCCGCTTCTAAGAGGGCGGTTAGGTCGCTATTTAATAAATCGGTTTCCAGATTGGTACCCAGTTCATCAATTAGATAGCTACTGATTTCAACAGGGTCCCATGAAACGCCATTGTATTGATAAGGGGAGAATTTTGTAGTTGATTGAATGGCGTGTTGTCGGCCGGTCATATCAAATGAGATGGTGGTGTCATTGCTGATCGAGACCGCGTCGCCTGAGTTCAAGCTGGTGATGCGCGTTTTTTCTTCGCGAATCGTCATGATGGTGACAATATCGTCAACCGCAAGTGGGCTGCCCCCCCCTTCATAATTGTTGGCTAGAATCTGGGGGATTTGGGTTAAAGCCAATTGGCTAATCCCATCGGCACGATCTGCAGCCGAACTTGTATCTAAATCGATATCGAGTTGACCATTGTCAATGCCCCAAAGCTCGGTCGCCCCGTTGCTATAGGGATCGGCCGTGTCATTATCGAAACGGTCCTTGATCGCGTCTAAATCGAAACGGGTTAAGCCACCATTATTATAAAGCTTCCCTTGCAGATAGGTGTCACTTAAACCATAGCCGAAACGCCATAAATCATCTTCATAGGTTTGGGTGAGTGCATCGGTTTGAGCAACTGCGGCCGTTTGCACATCGACAAATTCGGTCACATTCATATGGGTCAAACGGAACTCTTGTTCATAGGTGTGCAAGATCGAAGGTTCTGGGCTTGGTTCCCAATTGGCGTTGTCATCACACCAGACCGCATAACGCTCCGCATCATCGGTGAGAATGATTGTTTCCCCATCTTCCGTGATTTCGATTTCGGCCGGCGCATCGCTGGTGTCACAACTATCAAGGGTGGCGGTGATGAGCCAGACCAAACGCGCCTGATGATCTGCGCCCCAAGTGGCGACTTCTGGGTGATAAGCCATACGGCCGCTCCACGCCACCGGTGTGCCGGTCAATTCATCATTTACATCACTCAAAGGGATGTAGGTGACGATGTCTCCCCCTGTTTCCGACTGAAGAACATTCATCCCATACTTGTCGGTCATAGTGGTATCTAACCACGTATCTAGACCGTCATTGTTGCCGATAGAGCCGATCGCTTGGGTCGTTGGTAGGCTCCCGATTTTGTTGCTGCCATTGGTGCTAGGGGCTGGAATGGTGATTTCTAGCATAGGGGAGGCGGTGACTTGGCGATCATGGACGAGGGTGAACTGGCCATATTTATCCTCTGGCCAGTTCAATGTTTGGCCCGCGCGGAATAAATGGTCGCGGGTGGCTGGAATGATTTGGAACTCGACAATGAGCGGCTTGTCTGCGGTAAATCCACTGACGTTGAAATCAAGCGAGCTTTGGTTTTGGGTCGAAATCGGATCCGCGAATGAGGGGGCGCCGTCGACCATGTCTGGAACACGGTCTCCATCATTGTCAAAGTCAAAGACATCGGGTGTGCCGTCTCCGTCACTGTCTTGGCAGACTTGGCCTGATACATCGGTGCCAGAGAAGGTACCTGTTTCGATATCGATATCGATTAGGCTCGGACACTCATCAAATTCGACTAAGCCGTCTTGGTTGGTGTCACCATCAAGCGGGTTTAGATACCATTGGGTGCCGTTGTTAAACCCTTCAACCTCGACACGGTCACTGATCAGGTCTCCATCTGTGTCAACATCTTCGGGGTCTGTCCCGAGTCGATACATTTCAGTGCTGTTGGTTAGCCCGTCACCATCACAGTCTCCTTCATCGATGGTGAGATCGCAGGTGGCTGTGGCGGCTAAATCGGCCGTTGGGACTGTTTCGATTTCGGTGTCCGTTGCAAGTGTGTGTGTGTTGCTACCCGCTAAAGGGTCGATAGTTGGGTCAAAAGTTGATTCGTCAGCCATGAGTTCTGTCATATCGGCCGTGGGGGTGTGGTCCTGATCATTTCGTTCCAAGCGATCGCTCAAACGATAAGAGTAGGCGTGCGCTTGGCTAACTTGAAGCATCGGGCCGACGATCATGGTGAAGACGACGGTGACAGAAAGGGTTTGATAGATCGCGCGCGGCCGGACGTAGAGATGGACCATGTAGGCGACTGTGAATAGGGCTGCAATCAAAAATGCGATGCCGATATTAAATCCTAATGTTTGTAAGTTGCTGGCCGTTAGGGATTGAAAATTGGGCAGTAAAGAAACTGGATCGGTACTGAGAACCGAAGGGTCTTGCCATATGCGCGCGATTGCGCCAAAACCACTTTGACCTAGATCACTATTTTCCCAAGCGAGGAATTGGGTGGCGATTGTGGCTTCCATCCATTCCATATTCAAGTGGTCTGGTGGAAATTCAAGGGTCAAAATCTGGTAAACAGGCAGACCTTCGCTGTTGACCCAAAGCTGACCACGGCCGGTCATGTCGACATATTGCTCAGCAACTTGAAGATGTTGGCCCGGCATGAGCTCCGCATTGCGCATCAATTCTTGCTCAGTTTGGTCGCGCATAAACCGAGCGAACTGTAACCCATCGATATCAAATTCATAGAGTGCGGTGGCTTCGGTGAGTGCTAGTTCTAACATCGGGTCTTGGGCGAGTTCTGTATCCCATTCGGTGCCCATTTCGATATTGACGGCCGCTGCCGCAAAGCCCATTAAGTCGTTACCGGGCGCGAAGATGACACCGGGGTCTTCGATGCGGACCCATTCTTCGCTGTCATTATGTCGGCCGTAGGCGATTCCCTCAACGACGCGCATTTGCAGCGACTGACTACCGGGCGAACTTAGATTAAGCTCCATTTGCTCGTCGTGGATATTCATCAACCCATCGGCCGAGAGCAAATCTTGCTGTGGTGACCGGCCGACATTTTCCGCACGGATGGTGGGATACATCGTCTGTAATGCGTTGACGACAAAGCGGTATTGGCCGACTTCTCGGGTCATTTCCCAAGTGCGATTAAATTGCTGCTCGGCCGACAGTGGCATACTGGACACAAATGAAGGCCAGGCCCAAACCAAAGAGAGACCGATCAAGGCGAATAACGTAAGACGGATCATTAAAACCCGCTTCTTGTTTAATCCCTTAACGGTCTCTCTGTTTGTTCTTAATGTGTGGGGGCGTGAAGAAAATAATCGAAAATTAGAAAATGACATCGGTTACCCTTGTAAAAAATAGTAATATTTTGGCGAATTACATTGTTTCCGAAGTTTTCTTGTTTTTCTCCCCTCCCCATCAAGGGTGCAGGGGCGGATAGCTTTGTAGGGGCCGTGGCGGTCGGGACATATTTTTCCAGCATCGCAGAACCTCGTATCAACCGACCGTCCTGCCCGCAGTCTATCCAATTGGCAAATTTGCGGGCAGGATGGCTGGAATTAGGCTAGATTCTGACAAAAAAGTGAAAATCATGGCCAGCCACCCGGCCCCTACACAGGCATGATTGATGGGCATTTTGCCTGTTCGCCCTTGAACCATCAAGGGAGAGGGGAGCAAAACCAGTAACTTCGCAAAGTTCAATTTATTTTGGAAACAACGTATTAATTTGCGCACGAAGGAGGATTCCCCTTTTGCGCACCATGTGGAAATAATTATCATGATCAAACGTGATATTAACGTGTCATGGCTTGTAACGTGATTGACAAAATGGTTGTTTTTGGATCATAACAATCTGTGTTTTCCTTCTGAATCGCTCTTTTGCGCCGCGATTTGTTGCATGAGAAAGATAAATGCTTCAATCTCGTTGGGGAACTGGTACACTTGGTTGGTGCTCGCTTCTTCGATTGTGACGCGCCATGATTGTTGACGGCCGTGACGTTGAAAACGGATGAGATAAGATTGATAACGGTCTTTGGGAACTAACATAGCAAGAGGTTGAATGACTATAACGATAGGATTGTTTGTGAGGAAGCCCTTTGCCAAACAAATCGGGTGCACATTATTTGACAGTTGGTTGCTGACTTGTTTAACAGTGGTATTGGCGAAAATTGAATAGAGTTCACCATTACCTTAGCAAACCGGCCGTGATATGATCGTGACACACCGTTGAAAATATGAAGTTTGAACTGTGAAATATGAAACGGGGTGGGTTTTATTTAACCGGCTTTATTTGTTCTGTTGGCGACATCTTGTGTTTTATGCATAGTTTTAAGTTGTTTGGACCACTATCAATTGAAAAGAATGGGAAGCCGATTGCGCTTATGGGGAGCCCGAAGGCGTGTGCGTTGTTGGCTTATTTAGCTGTACAAAAACGGCCGCAGTCCCGGGAAGTCATAGCTGATCTATTTTGGGATGCTTTGGATACGTCGCGTTCGCTAGGGAGCTTGCGTTCTTTGGTGTTACGCACACGTCGTGCTGTGCCTGAATTAGCCACCACGCGCAAGCAATTGTCCTTTGGCTCTTTGCCCGAAACGGTGGTCGATTTACATCAGCTTGAGCAAGCATTGACAAGCCAAGATATATCCCAAATTGATCAGGCTTTGGCGCTCTATCAAGGGGAGTTTTTGGCCGATTTTTACTTGCCTGATGCCCCCCGCTTTAACGACTGGCTTTTACTTGAGCGGGAAGGATGGCGGCAACAGGTCTTGCTGGCCTATATTAAGGTTTGCCAAAGCTATCTCGATCAGCAACTATGGCGTGAAGGGGTTGTCGTGGCTCAACGCTGGTTGGCGCTTGATCCCTTGGATGAAACGGCGTTGCAATTTCTGCTTCAATTTTTAGCCAATACCGGTCAAGGTGAGCAGGCGATACAGTTTTTCGACTATACACGCCAACAGTTGTGGGATGAGCTAGGCGTTGAGCCAGTTGCAGAAACGGTTCGTTTGATCGAAACGATACGACAGCAGCTGAGTGAGCCAAGCCCCGCGACTTTTGCTCGCTTCGATCAGGTGGATCTGTCTCAACCTTCTGCGCTGGGTTCGTTGCCGAGCCGATCTTATGTGCCGTATCAGCGAAATCCGGAGTTTGTCGGCCGTGATCAACTGTTTTTGGCGGTCGCTCAGCAGTTTTTTCCCGCTGATCGTCTGTTACAGCATCGGGCGGCCGTGGTGAACGGGATGGGGGGCTTGGGTAAAACCCAGTTTGCGGTCGAATTTTGCTATCGCTACGGCCGTTATTTTTCCGGCGGTGTGTTTTGGCTGAGCTTTGCGGACGCCCAAAACGTTGCGGAAGAGGTGGCTCAAATCGGCGAAGAGCGGGGAATGGGGTTGTATCGCGAAGGGGAACGGCTGACACTGGCGGATAAAATCGGCCGTGTGCGTCAAACATGGCAAGATGACACACCTCGGTTGCTGATTTTTGACAACTGCGAAAGTGAAGAACTGCTAGTCGAGTGGCTTCCTGTGAGCGGCGATACGTGTGTGTTGGTGACGAGTCGTCGGGGGCATTGGTCACCCGATTTGCCTGTATTGTCACGGCCGTTAAACTATCTGTCTCGTGATGAAAGCAAACGGCTGTTGCAAAATTTGGTGGGTGAGTTGGAGGATTCACTTGCTGAAGAAATTGCGACCGAAACGGGGGATTTGCCGCTGGCGATTTATTTAGCCGGCCGTTTCTTAAAACGATATCAGCGAATAACCCCACAGCAATATTTAGAGCAGCTACGGATGAATGGTGCGTTGGCTCATCCTTCATTACAAGGGCATGGTTTAACACATTCCCCAACCCAGCATGTTTTGCATGTCGCTCGAACCTTTGCTTTAAATTTTGACCAGTTAGATGAGACAAATGAGGTTGATAAAATAGCCATGCGTTTTATCGCTAGCATGGTCAATTTTGCACACGGGGTGCCGCTCCATCGCCAATTGGTACAGGACAGCCTTGCTTATGATCACGAACATGATTTTATGGGGGAACTCTTGGCTGTCGATGCGTTTGAGCGGTTAATTAACCTTGGGTTGGTGCGTTCTGAAGAGCGTGATGTGATTCAGATACATCGCCTTGTTGCGGCTCATATTCAAACAACATTAGCTGATCTAGTGTCTGAATGTCGCATGACGATGGTTCGTTATTACGTTGAATTGTTGGAAACACAGCTGGAAAAAACTACATTTCTTTCGAACTTGCCCATCCCTTCTGCCCATTTACAGGCATTAACGCGTGTATCTTTGTCTCATGCTGATGAAGCGGGTGTGCGATTGGCCCGCTTTTTTGCACACCATTTATTAGATGCAGGTGCATTTGATCATGCCTTAGAAATTGCAGAGGCGGGGATTGATCAAAGAGATCATGGGGAGGCGGCTGATCAAGACCTGATTCTGGCTGAACTTTACTATCTCAAAGGGGCCGTTTTGCTACGGAGGCGAAAAGAAAAGGAATCCCGAGTGTGGTTTGAAAAGTCCCTTGCGATTCGCCAGCCCCTTTTAGGGAAACCGCATAAGGATACGGCCGCCGTATTAGAACAACTTGCGATCGTCGATAATTTTTTGGGGGATGTCGCTTCTGCAAAATATCACTCTCAGCAGCTGGTGGAAATCTATGAGCAATGGGACCCTCCTAATAAAAAAGGATTGGGGAATGTCCGGTACGGCTTAGGGGTGTTGCACTTTTTGCAGGGTGAGCTTGACGAGGCATTAGAGCAATCGGCACGCTCTTTTGCCAATAGAAAAGAGGCTTTGCCTGATAATAGCCCTTATTTGGCACACACATTAAATCTGTTGGCTGCGATTTGCTATAACCGTGGTGAGTATGATCGTGCACTCGGTTATCAGCTGGACTGTTGGGAGCGGCAACGGGCCGCTTTGGGAGACGATAATCCGCTGACGTTGTCCGCATTTGGCAATTTGGGGCACACTGAAAGCGCGATAGGGCGTGTGGAAGCGGCCGAGAATAAGCTTCATCTGGCGTTAGAAAAGGCACGTCAAGTATTTCCACCCCAACACCCCGGTCTGAGTTTTATTTTGACCGCGATCGGGGGGCATTATTGTCGGGTGGGACAGTACGGAAAATCTGAATCGTATCTTGTCGAAGGGAAAGCGATTGTCGCAAATGGCAATCCACGGACTTCTCCATTGATGGAATTGTTGCTTTCTCTGGCAAAAGTTTATGTTGCACAGGGGAATTTTACGGAAGCGAAAGATGCCTTGGATCAATTTAAGAGGTTAGAAGAGCAGGCTTTTCCGGTGACTCATTTCCGGATCGGGTATCGCTTGTGGGTTGAAGGGGATTTAGCTACAGCCGAGGGGGACCGGCCGGCCGGTCAGGTGTTTTATAAGAAAGCATTGGCTGTATTTGAGCAAGCCGGTTTAAGTCAACACCCAGAAGTTCTGCGACTTACCGCATTGATTGATTGATTGATTGAGTATAGCCGGTTTCTGTCGGACAGAACTGGAATGGGGTTGTTGTTCGCTATGCTCCACATGGTGCTTCGGTTGCTTGTTTGAGAAGTGACCGATCATAGGCGATGAGTTCAATTGTGTTCCCTTCCAATAATATCGCGATAGAAATGAAACATCGCTTCAAGGTCGTGACAACGAATGGCGATTTCACCAAGCGCACGCACTTGGAATTGTCGATTTGAGTCATGGAGATTATTCATGGCGTAATCATAACGGGCTTTTATGAAGGGACAATGTTGCTTTTCGGGTATCGTTTTTGCTAATACATTTTTGCCCTACGCCTTGAAGAGAGCTATAATTATGTAGCTATCTGTGCAAAATTTCCTCTGCGCAGACATTTACATTCCACACATGCTTTGACAAAACTGAGTGTGCTAGAAAAAACGTTTGGGAATTTCGGTCAAACGGCCGTTTCTCTGCGTCTTTTAGTCTTGGTTGCGAGCGATAAGCATGGAGGCAAAACAAACTTTAGGAGTATAAAATGCCAGTAATTTCAATGAAGTCTCTTCTCGAGACCGGCGTTCACTTCGGTCACCGTACCCGTCGTTGGAACCCGAAAATGCGTCAATATATCTTCACCGAACGGAACGGGATTCATATCCTTGACTTGCAACAAACGATCGTCATGATCGATGATGCGTATAACTATATTCGCGACATTGTGGCGAACGGTGGAAACGTTTTGTTCGTCGGAACCAAACGCCAAGCGCAAGATACGATCGCGCGTGAAGCGGCTCGGGCGAACCAACCCTATATCAACGAACGTTGGTTGGGGGGAACGTTGACCAATTGGAACACGATTCGTCAACGTATCGATTACCTGAACACCACTGAAAAACGTCGTGATGAAGGTGATTTTGAAGGGTTGAAGAAAAAAGAACGTTTGGTTTTGGAACGTGAATTAGACAAGTTGAACGCTCGCTTAGGCGGTATTCGTACATTGACCCGTTTGCCAGATGCGTTGTTCATTATCGATGTGAACAATGAAGATACAGCCGTGGTCGAAGCGAACAAGCTCGGTATTCCGATTGTGGCGATGGTTGATACCAACTCTAACCCAGACAACGTCGATTATATTATCCCATCAAACGACGACGCGATTCGTGCGATCAAATTGATTTGCGCCAAAATGGCAGATGCAGCACTTGAAGGTGCGGCCGCTCGCGAAGATGCGATGGAAGAAGATAAAAGTGAACAACCACAAGCTGGTGGGTATACCGATTTCGACGGCATGAGTGACGATGTTGACGATGCTGACTTGTTGGGTGAATCAACATTGGCCAAAATCCGTGCGGATGGCGAAGAAGGCGAAGAAAGCGCTGAGTAATTGATAAAACTCAATAGACGGCTTGGTAGCATGGGGCTGCCAGCCGCTTTAAAAAATTAAAACATATAGCTTTAAGTGCTGGGCGAACCCGATCGGGTTCGCCCATGCTATGTGTGGTTTAGGCGAAGATTAAAATTTAGGAGAATCGAAAATGGCTAAAATTTCAATGGCTGCGATTAAAGATGTGCGCGAAGCAACTGGCGCCGGTATTTTGGACACCAAAAAAGCTTTGGAAAAAGCTGAAGGGGATATGCAAAAAGCGATCGATATCTTGCGCGAAAAAGGTGCGGCTCGTGCGGCGAAGCGATCAGGTCGTGAAGCGAGCGAAGGTGTGATTCAAATGTATTCTCACCCAGGCGGCCGTATCGGTGTCATGGTAGAAGTTAACTGTGAAACCGACTTCGTGGCTCGTAATGAAACCTTTGTTCAATTGGCCCACGACTTGGCGTTGCAAATCGCTGCGATGTCACCCAAATACTTGAAACGAGAAGACGTCGACACCGATGAATTGGATCGCGAAATCGCCGTTTTGCGCTCACAAGCGTTGGCTGAAGGGAAACCTGAAAAAATCGTTGAAAAAATCGTTGAAGGTCGTTTGAGCAAATATTATCAAGAAGTTTGTTTGATGGAACAGTCATTCGTTAAAGAAGACAAGAAATCGATCAAAGACATTATCACCGAGGCGATTCAAGCAACCGGTGAAAACATTATTGTGCGACGTTTCGCACGATACGAATTGGGTGAAGAGCTCTAATTTAACTCTCAAACTGACAAAGGGCGTAGGAAACTACGCCCTTTTTGTTATCTACCAAACGGGTGGTTTGTGGAAACCGCGAGCTATCCATTAAGTAAGTCGTCGGCAGAAACTATTTTCACATTTGTAATCAAGAAAAGTGCCTAATCGATTCTAGCCGATTACTCACCAATCACTTTATTTCTTTTATCATCCCAGGAGGAAAACAAATGTCTGATTTGAAATATAACCGAATCTTATTGAAACTGAGTGGTGAAAGCTTAGCTGGCCCGCAAGGATTTGGAATCGATGCGGCCCGAGCGAAAGAAGTGGCGACGGTCATCAAATCGGTACATGAATTAGGTGTACAGATTGCGGTTGTGATCGGTGCCGGTAATTTATGGCGCGGCACGATTGGGATGGAGATGGGGATGGACCGGACAACGGCCGATCATATGGGGATGATTGCGACCGTGATGAATTCATTGGCGTTGCGAGATGCTATCCATTAAGTAAGTCGTCGGCAGAAACTATTTTCACATTTGTAATCAAGAAAAGTGCCTAATCGATTCTAGCCGATTACTCACCAATCACTTTATTTCTTTTATCATCCCAGGAGGAAAACAAATGTCTGATTTGAAATATAACCGAATCTTATTGAAACTGAGTGGTGAAAGCTTAGCTGGCCCGCAAGGATTTGGAATCGATGCGGCCCGAGCGAAAGAAGTGGCGACGGTCATCAAATCGGTACATGAATTAGGTGTACAGATTGCGGTTGTGATCGGTGCCGGTAATTTATGGCGCGGCACGATTGGGATGGAGATGGGGATGGACCGGACAACGGCCGATCATATGGGGATGATTGCGACCGTGATGAATTCATTGGCGTTGCGAGATGCTTTGGAGCAGGTCGGTTTGCCAACACGGGTGCAAACCGCGATTGAAATTCGGCCGATTGCGGAACCTTACATTCGCTTGCGTGCGATTCGTCACATGGAAAAAGGGCGTGTGGTGATTTTTGGTGGGGGGACCGGCAACCCTTATTTCACCACAGATTCGGCCGGTGCTTTGCGCGGGATGGAAATTAATGCGGATGTGTTGATTAAAGCGACCAAAGTAAACGGGGTTTATGATTCAGACCCGATGAAAAACCCAGATGCGGTTCGCTATGACCAGTTGCCTTTCTTGGAAGCGCTTAATTCTCGCCTAAAAGTGATGGACAGTACCGCAATTTCACTCTGTATGGATAATAATTTGCCGATTGTGGTCTTGAATTTGTGGGAAAAGAATAGCGTTGCGCGCTTGGTTCAGGGAGAAGCGGTCGGTACGATCGTCTCTTAGTCGAACATGACAACGGCTTAGATTATTTGGTGATGGCGTAATTACTTCGCCATCACCCGCTTATGTGGTAAAAAGAGGGCATGTGCTAATTAGCCCTACACTTAACCATAAGCCATTGTTTTGTGTCAAGCATTCAAAGGTTAAGCATTTGGGGGCTCATTGGTATAATAGATGGATGTCTAAGCTGCAACATCGCGGATTATTAATCGAAAACTGATCGTTCTGTGTATATACCATTGGCACAACATAGCCACGAGATACGAATAAAATCAAGTTGAAGGTAAGTCACTATGTATGAAGAATTTTTGGAAGATGGACAAAACCGAATGGAAGGGGCTGTGCGCGCCTTAGAAGGGGACTTAGCAACATTTCAAACGGGGCGAGCCAACCCTGCCTTACTAGATCGTTTAGCAATTGAGGCGTATGGCGATACCTTGAGTATTAAACAAATGGCGGTGGTTAGCGTGCCGGAACCACAACAGTTGGCGATTCGGCCGTTTGATGCCAGTACGATTGGCGCTATTGAAAAAGCGATTTTGAAATCCGATTTAGGGTTGACACCCAATAATGATGGGAAATTGATTCGTTTGAACATTCCCCCACTGACCGAAGAGCGTCGTGTCCGTTTGACCAAACAAATTAATAAACGAGTAGAAGATGGCAAGATCGCGATTCGTAACATTCGTCGTGATGTGCAAAACGATTTGCGTGATATGAAGAGTGAAAAGCTGATTACTGAAGACGAATTGAAAGACGCACAGGATAAGCTGCAGAAGTTGACCGATACTTATGTCAGCAAATTGGAAGAGCTCGGTAAAGCGAAAAGCTCTGAAGTGATGAAGCTTTAGTACATTGTGAAGTAACGTATGAAATATGAAGTCTGAAGGATGAAATGGGGCGCGTTTAGAATTTAGTCGCGCAAGCTTTTAACCTTCGGCCTTCACCCTTTCTCTGTAAGGGAGAGGGACTGAGGGAGAGGGTTAATCTACCTCCCCCAGCCCCTCTTGATAGGAGAGGAGCAAATCCAATCAGACCCTTTGTGTTGGCGAAGGTACTGTCTTAAATGCAATGTAGATTAAGGGGGAGGCTGTTTTGTAACTATGATTTGGAAAAAGAAAGAACTAAACGTCTCAAATTTAAAGATTCCCAAACATGTAGCGATTATCATGGATGGCAACGGCCGTTGGGCGAAGCAACGTGGTCTGCCTCGGCAAGCGGGTCATCGGGCAGGGGTAGAGAACTTACGGCCGGTGATTGATGCTTGTATTGAGTTTGGGGTTGAAATCTTAACGGTTTACGCCTTTTCGACTGAAAATTGGGGACGCCCGGAATCAGAAGTAAAAGGGTTGATGCGCATCTTTGCTCGCGTACTTAATCAGGAAATTTACGAGCTTCATCAACAAGGGGTTCGTGTTTATCACCTTGGCAATTTGAAAGGGGTTGATGATCGAATGCAGAGTAAAGTCGAAGAAGCGATGGAATTGACAAAAGAGAATGATCGGTTGCTCTTAAACGTAGCGTTTAACTATGGCGGCCGTGATGAGATTGTTCAAGCGACCCGTAAAATCATTGAATCCGGAGTCGCACCGGATGAAGTGAGCGAATCTTTATTTAACTCTTATTTGTTTACAGCCGGCTTGCCTGACCCAGACCTCTTGATTCGTACCAGTGGGGAGCAACGGATTAGCAACTTTTTAATTTGGCAGGCCGCCTATTCAGAATATTATTTGACCCCGATTTATTGGCCCGATTTTGCGCGTGAAGAGCTGTATGAGGCGTTAGTCTCCTTCACCAAGCGAGATCGGCGTTACGGCGGTTTAACCAACTAGTTGAGTAAGATATTGTGCGAGCCAGAATTGTTGTTGGTCTGATCGGTGCACCACTTGTTTTTGGGTTGATTTATTGGGGGGGGCTTCCTTTTTATTTGGTGGTTGCCGCCATTATGGTCATTGGAATCCATGAATACTGCCACATTGCCAGCCACTTCGGCTGGCATTTGCGTGAGTGGCTATTGACCCCCTTGTGCCTACTCATATTGCTTACAACCTACAATCCCTCTTGGGGATTAACAGAGTTTGCGATTTCGTTCAGCTTGATTATTTCAATTGGTCATGCTTTATGGCAATATGAATTTGAGGAGAAATCTTCGGTAGTTGGGCGATGGATGGCGTTTGTGGCTGCGTTGGTCCTGTTCGGTTGGATGGGAGGGTATTTAATACGCTTGCGTTTGCTGGATGGAGATGGGCAGTGGACGATGGGGGTTTTGGCGATGATTTGGTCGGCCGATGTTTGGGCTTACTTTATCGGCCGGAAATGGGGCAAACGGCCGTTGTCTCCCCGGCTGAGCCCCAAGAAAAGCATTGAAGGATATTTGGCAGGGATTGTCTTAGGACCCACACTGGTGTTGCTGGCGATGCCGGTGTTCTATCCAGATTTGCCGATTATCCATTTGGTCTGGATGACATTCGTATTGACGATTATTATGCCGGCGGGAGATCTCTTCTTTTCTTTATTAAAGCGGGAGGCAGGGGTTAAAGATGCGGGGAAAATTTTGCCAGGCCATGGAGGGATTTTAGATCGATTGGACACGGTGCTTTGGGGGGCAACAATCGGTTATTATCTTCTGATCTTTTTTGTGATCTGATTTTGTTAAATTTGATGTAACTTGCTTTTGCTATGATTGGGAACGCCTACCTAAACCCAAATCTACTAACTCCATTCAGCAAAAACTACAATGCGATTTACCGAAAAAATTATTACGATTGAGCGTTTTATTTTCGAGCATCAACCCGATTATGCTCGTGGTGACTTTACCAATTTGCTTTACGATATTGCGATGGCGGCGAAGATGATCGCCAACAAAACAACGCGCGCCGGCTTGGCCGATATCTTGGGAACAAGCGGGGCAACCAATGTTCAGGGGGAAACCCAGCAGCGTTTAGATATTTATGCGGACCAAACGATCTTTCGGCTTGTCGATCATACCGGCCGTGTTTGTGTAATGGCTTCCGAAGAACATGAGGATGTGCTAGAAATTCCACCGGAATTTAATAAAGGGCGCTATGTCTTGGTTTATGATCCGCTTGATGGGTCATCGAATATCGATGTCAATGTGAGTATCGGAACCGTTTTTGGCATTTACCGCTGTGTTGACTGGGCCAATCGCGGCCGGGTTGAAGATTGTTTGCAGCCGGGTCGTAAACTATTGGCGGCCGGTTATGTCTTGTATGGTGCTAGCACCATGCTGGTTTACAGCACCGGACAAGGGGTACATGGGTTTACACTCGATCCACATATCGGAGAGTTCTTGTTGTCTCATCCTGATATGCGCTTCCCTGAGCCGAAATATTATAGTGCGAATCATGCCTACTTCGGCCGTTGGTCACCCGAAATTCAAGAATATACACGCTGGTTGCAAGGGCGTGGCGATTATGAAGATGCGCCCAAAGCGCTGTCTGAGCGGTATATCGGTTCATTAGTTGCGGATTTTCATCGGAATTTGCTACGGGGGGGGGTATTTATGTATCCGGCCGAAGTTGGGAAACCGGAGGGGAAGATTCGCGTGCTATATGAAGCGGGGCCGCTCGCCTTTTTGGCCCACCAAGCGGGGGGATATGCATCTGACGGCCAGCAAAATATTCTTGATATTGTGCCCCAGACCCTGCATGATCGGACCCCGATTTTTATTGGTAATCGCCACCTAGTACAGAAAGCGGAAGAGTTTGTGGCCCAAGGCGATACGGCTTTTCAATAAAATTGATTTTTACGAGTCCTGTCGGATTTGGTGGGAGTTGATCAATTAACGATTGTCATTCCCACGAA
>WTJY01000368.1 GCA_011524645.1 Anaerolineales bacterium
TGAAGCAGTAAAAGAGTACAAAATATCATATTTTGATAAATCTCTTACAACGGTTTAGTGAATAGTCGAAAGTTCTTCTTGATCTTTGAGCTGTAAATCATAGATTTCGCGATAAAGGCCGTGATTGGCAAGCAGTTCATCGTGGGTACCACGCTCGACAATACGGCCGTGGTCCAAGACAAGAATATGGTCTGCACTCTTGAGCGTCAGCAATCGCTGAGCGATCACAAATGTGGTCCGCCCTTCCATCAGGGTTTCGAGTGCCTGCTGAATCAAGAACTCCGTTTCTGTGTCAACGCTACTCGTTGAATCATCCAGAATGAGAATGCGAGGATCAGCCAAAAGAGCACGAGCAATGGCCACACGCTGTTTTTGACCACCACTTAACGTCACCCCACGCTCCCCGACCATCGTTTGATACCCATCAGGGAAGCGAAGGATAAAGTCATGGGCGCGGGCCGCTTTGGCCGCTTCTTGGATCTGTTCAAATGAGGCGGACACACGGCCGTAGGCGATATTCTCAGCGATACTGTCGCTAAACAAGAAGCTATCTTGGAGGACCATGGCGATTTGCTGACGCAAATCGGCAACCCCTAGCTCACGAATATCAACACCGTCTAGCAACACTTGCCCCGCACTCGGATCATAAAAGCGAGGAATGAGATTGGTCACACTCGATTTACCGGAGCCGGTCGGCCCGATCAAGGCGATCGTTTGCCCTGGTTCCACCTCAAATGTGAGATCATGCAAAATTTGTCGATCCGCGCTATAGCCGAATGAGACATTCTTGAATTCGATCCGGCCGTTTGCACGCTCCATCGCCTGTGGCTGGGCAACCTCTTGAATATCGTGTGGTGTGTCCATAATCTCAAACACGCGCGAGGCGGCCGAACCGGCCGAGGCGGCCAAATTGGCCAGAAATCCGACCCGTTGTACCGGCCCATTCAGCAGCAACACATAGGAAATCATAGCGAACAAAGAGCCAACCGTAATCCCCCCATCCATCGCCAGTGGGCCACCGACCCACAACAGTAAAAAGATGCTGACCGACACCAGAAAAGTCATAAACGGCCAATTATTGGCCCACGTCGAAATCAGATTAACCCGCCGCCGGAACCATTCTTGATTCTCTTTTTCAAACTTATTAAATTCATGCTCTTCGCGAGCAAACGCTTTGACCAACTGAATACCGGTCAAGCTCTCCTGCATAATTTTAGAAATCGTCCCCAATTGCTCTTGCATCATTTTAAAGAGTGTACGCGCGTTGTAACCAAAGCGGACCGCGACACCGGTCAAAACAACCAGTGGAATCATCGACAACCAGGCGAGCTGTACATGTTCACCACTTTCCACAAAAATCGAGCCGATCACCCCGACAAGCAAAATCATTGTCGAAAGCAAATCCACCCCACCGATTCCCACAAAACGCTCTGTTTCACCGATATCGCTAGTGGCTCGACTCATCAAATCCCCCGTGTGAGCTTGGTCATGAAAGGCGAAGGGTAAAAATTGCACCGCATTATAAAAATCGTTTTTAAGATCATAAGACACACGATGGGTCAGCCATTCGGCATAATACAAACGGCAAAAAGTCGCCAGCGCGCGCAGGGTCGCGGCACCGACAATCAGGCCAGATGACCATAGCAAACCACGTAATGCCCCTTGGGCTAAGGCATCATCGATCGCGGTCTTGATCAGTTGGGGGATAGCCAGCTGAAAAACAACGGCCGCAATCATGCCACCATAGGCGATAATGAGTTGGGAGCGATATGGCCGTAAGTAGGCGAACAAACGGCGGTATGTGTTTAGCTTTTTGGGCATAAATCCTCCTAAATAATGGTTCGTGAATCGCAACAGGTTATTAAAGAGGCAAACTTGAGAGTGATATCTTTACATCACTTAGCACAATTCACTTTATAAAGCGGGGGTGGGTACAACGGGGAGAAGTGGCAGGCAAACAACAGTAACATAAAACTGTTAGAGTGTCGTTGGGTCGTAGGGGGGATATCAGGTTTTCGTCAGATTTAAAGTTGTTTAGGCAAAATGAAGTAAATGGTGCTTCCCTTTCCGTCTTGGCTGTCGACCCCGACACGGCCGTCTAGCCACTAGGCGATACGAGCCACAATCGATAAGCCCCCCTGTCCTTCCGCCCGAACTTCTTGCAGTCGCTCAAATTGGGTAAACAAGCGAGACTGATCTTCGGCCGTCAACCCAGCCCCATTGTCTTTAACCCCAAAAGCGTAGAAACATAATTGTAATTCATCTAGACTATATTCTTACAAGCAAGGCTAGCTATACAATAGACGCATTGCAAGCAAATATATTACTCACAAAAATCCTACGCGCTCCTCCTATGATGATAAGTCTGCATATCCTCAAGAGATAATTCATCATTTACCACAAGTTTGTAGTGCTTCTCATTGGCAATTTTGATTTCATCGTCTTGTATAGTCAGCTCAAATAGAACGATCAAGTTGTCTGACAGAAATTGAGCTGATACCGCCCTTGATATCAAGTCTGGATATTTCTCCAAGCAAAACAAAATATCTTGTTTTGTTTGGATAATCGATAGCTGGTCAGACCCACCTTTTGCTTGAACTGGGATAATAAAGTGGCGACCATATTGGTCTAGCCCAACATATATTTCATCGATCTCTATTTGTCCTACACTCTTAACCGTTGTTCGCAAATGGTTTTGTAAAGAGTAAGTCGTTAATCCGAGAAAAAGATCAATTAATCGATTGTAACGAATTTTAGCAAGCAAGGCCTGTTCATCCGATAAAGCATATCTAGAAATAATTTCAGGTGTTGCATCAGGGATTTTAATTGTAAGTAGATTCTCGTTAGGCCGAATTCGATTGATTTTGGCTAGCCGAAATTTATATTTTGCGCGACCGATACCTTCAATAGTCCATTCATAGCCTTTCGGTTGAGTTTCTAAAACTGACAATGGCAATGGAGTACGATACCTCACTGCATAAATAACATCTCCAAGGTTTTTAGGTAAATCTATACCTAAATCTATGGCCGCAGAAACTAAATCGTCTCGTTCAAATGGAAATTCGATTAGCCCCTCAACATATTTACTAAAAAATATGTATTCGATCAACAACTGATACCGGTTTGAATTTCTACTCATATGGTTTTCTATAAAACGAGTTGTAATTGCGGAGTCGACTGTTTTGGTTTTCGCGTTCTCTGAGCAATAGGGTTATCTATACCCCAATACGCCGAAGCTTCCGTAACTGTCATGCTCAACAATATTTCCGATCCCAAATCAATCACCTCTTCAGGAGGCACAATATTGTATGGCAAAACCTTAGCGAGTTCATTCGCTATTGCATATGCCAAAGGAGGCGGAACTGAATTTCCTATTTGCCGTGCCCCATGCCATTTCGTTTTATGCAAGCGAAACCAATCGGGAAAACCATGTAAGCGAGCCATCTCACGTACAGTTACAACCCGTGGAAATTTATAATGAATAGGTCTCGGGCTTGTAAATGCCCCTCGTGAAGAATCCGTTCCAGCACGCAATGTATTCGAAACACCATTTGGTGGTAATCGAAAATAGCGGGAAATCGGCTCCACGGTTCCAGGAATTGTCGCATCAAATCGCGTTTTTGATTTTTGAGAATGATTTGTGCGTATGCTAGATGTAATAAGATTCTGATTCCAATTCCTCTTGTACCCCATTTTCCAAGAATCTTCAGAAACGCACCTCATTAAAGCATTATAGCCGTTTGGTGGTGCCAAATAGCCCGTTTGCACAGTATCACTTTTCACTAATTCGCTAAACTGATCCGCATCGGGAAGATCACTCAATGCATCTTTGCAAGTTATCAGTTCGTCTAGAGGTGTGGGATATTGAGGAAGTGCATTTCCTTTTTTTGAACCAATTAAAAACAGACGTTCACGACTTTGTGGCACACCAAAATGCTTAGCATTTAAAACTCGCCATGGCTCTAACACATCATATCCGATGTCTGCGATTTCCAAGACCATTTCAGGCAAGAACTTTTTATGCTTGCCCAAGGTAAGGCCTTTTACATTTTCGAATACAAAGTATTTGGGGCTTAACTCCTTTACAATACGAATAAATTCCTTGACAAGCATATTCCGTGGGTCATCTAAAGCGCGCTGGCCAATCATAGAAAAGCCTTGACAGGGTGCCCCTCCCACAACAACATCTATACAAGCATCACCGATGCCAGCCAGTTGCCGAATTTGATCTCCACTTAAATCACTTACAGAACGTGCAATCACAGCACAATGTGGAAAATTAAACTCATGGACGCATGCATGTACAGGATCAATTTCTACGGCTGCAACTACATCAAAACCGGCTTGCTCGAAACCTAGACTAAGTCCACCAGCACCGGCGAAAAGGTCAATAGCTATTGGGCGTTTTTTTATCATCTATCAGATTGTATAGAATAAATGTGCTACAGGCAAAAACAACGGCCGTTGCCTCCCGACAACGGCCGTATCACACACAAAGTGGCGACTACACTACCGCAGTCCCTTTAAACTGACTTTCGTACAGATGATGATAAAACCCATCCGTCTCCAGCAGTTTATCGTGGGTCCCGCGCTCGATAATCTCCCCATCTTTCAAGACAAGAATCTGATCGGCCGTGCGAATCGTACTCAGACGATGGGCGATAACAAAACTGGTCCGGCCGTGCATCAAATTAAGCAACGCTTCCTGAATCTGCACCTCGGTCCGTGTGTCCACGCTAGAGGTCGCTTCATCGAGAATTAATATCCGTGGATCGGCCAAAATAGCGCGCGCAATCGCCAGTAGCTGACGCTGGCCTTGGCTAATATTCTCGGCCCGTTCCGATAGCTCGGTGTTATACCCTTGGGGCAAGCGGGTGATAAACCAGTGAGCGTTGGCCAGCTTGGCCGCTTCCATCACCTCTTCGTCGGTGGCACTTAACCGGCCGTAACGAATATTCTCCATCACTGTCTCAGAAAAGAGATAGGTGTCCTGTAACACGATCCCTAGCTGTTGACGCAAAGTATCTTGTTGCACCTCGCGAATATCGGCCCCATCGATACGAATCGAACCCGCTTCAATATCGTAAAAACGGGTGAGCATATTGATAATGGTCGTTTTACCGGCTCCGGTTGGCCCAACGAGAGCGATCATTTCACCAGGCGTTGCTGTCAAATTGATGTTCTTAAGGATTTTTTGGCCTGGTACATAGCTAAAGTCTACATCTTCAAACACGACACGGCCGGTAATATGATCAAGCGGCTCAGATTTAGGTAAATCTTGCACGGCCGGTTCCGTATCGATCACATCAAAGATGCGTTCCGCGCCAGCCAATGCGGAAATAATCGTATTAAACGTATTGCCGATTTCCATCAGAGGGAAACTGACACGACGGGTATAATCGACCATCGTGGTGATCGTCCCGATTGTCACGGTGACAAAAGAGAGGGAGCCGAGAGCCAAGAAGGCACCGGCCGCCACGACAACGGTAACGTTGACGTTCCCCAAAACCATGATGATCGCCCCGAGCACATTGGCCAAGAGGTTGGCGCGCACGGCCGTATCACGGGCCGTTTGATTCGCTTTGACAAAGTCGTCCATGCTCGACCCTTCTTGCCCATAAGCGATCACGACCCGCTGACCGGAAATGTTTTCTTCCATTAGCCCATTGAGCGCACCCAAATCTTGCTGTAGCTGGCGGAAGCGTGGCCCCAACCCCTTCATCACCGTAAACATGATGCCGAACATGATCGGCAAAACGATTAGTGC
>WTJY01000211.1 GCA_011524645.1 Anaerolineales bacterium
TTTTGGGGCGAGCGAGTGAGATAAAACTCATGGACAGAGCGGTGGCCTGCGCCCTTTTGGGGTGGCTGAAATGGCAGCCGATCGGTTTTTAGTGGGGGAAATAGGGGAGGGTGATGGTGATGGTGCTGCCTTGATCACGGCCGTCAGATGCGGCCGTGATTTCTCCCCCCATCGCTTCAATGAGCCCTTTCGAGATCGCTAGGCCAAGCCCCATTTTGCCACTACGACTTCGCTGTTGGTCGGTTTGGTAAAAGCGATCAAAGATAAAGGGGAGTCGATCGGCTGTAATTCCATTACCACTATCTTGGATGGTGATTTGGGCTTGATTCTGAGCGGGAATAACATCGATTTCGATTTTTCCGTTTGTCGGCGTGTGGCGTAAAGCGTTGGTTAGAATATTACCCAACACTTGGGTCAGCCGTTCTGGATCGGCATGGATGGCAGAAAGTTCGTCTGTTATCGGCCGTAAAGTCATGTCTATTTTTTGCTCATCGGCCAATGGCTGGAACGAGGCGGTTATTTGTGGCAGGTAGGTCGTTAAGTTAAGTGGTTCGATATGTAGGGTGAGGGTTTCGGTGTCGGCTTGGGCCAGTAAGTCAAGATCTTCGATGAGACGACGTAGATGATCGAGTTCGGTAGCGATGATGCCCATACGTTCGGCCGTGGGGGCGAGTTCGCCGTGTTGGATCGCTTCGACATAGCCGGAGATGTTTTGTAAGGGGGTGCTGAGATCGTGGGCGATATCGGCCGTTAGCTGTTTGCGCCGCTGGTGGGCGAGCGCGACTTCATGGCTCATGCTATTAAAGCTGGCGGCGAGTTGGCCTAGCTCGTCGTGTTGATAAATCGGTACCCGCTGCTCAAGGTCTCCTTGGGCCATGCGCTGGGAGGCTTGGGTGAGGGCGTCGATCGGCCGTAGCAGAAATCGTGCCAAGCCGAGCCCCATGACGAGGGCGACGACGACCCCGATTAAACCGGCGATTAAGAGGACCTGATTGGTTCGTTGTAAGTAAACCGTTTCTTCTCCGGCCAAGCTTAGCCCAGCTTGATCGGCCGGTATGATCCACGCGATTGTTTCTTGTTCAAGCGTAACGGGGACCGCTTCCGCTAAAAGAGCATTGGGGACAATGTCGCCTGAGCGATAATCGCGAAAGCGAATGATGACCTGTTTATCGGCCGTGACCACACCATGATCTGCACGCGGTGAGCCATTGCGACCGGTCGGTGGGGGGTAGATCGATAAAAAATAGGATTCAAAGCCGTCCCAATGCCTTTCTACTTCATACCAGTGCAGAACTTGCTCTTCGATTTCGCTCAGCTGTTGTTCGAGGATTAAGGTTTTAAATCGTTGATCAGAGGTGAGACGAATGAGTAGATAGATCAACGTTGCGGTTAAGAGGGCGATACCAAGATATGAAAGAATGAGGCGAAGACGGAGGGAGTTGAACATATTAAAGTTTATGTCTGTGAGCCGCTTTTTAGGCGATATCCGATGCCAAAAACGGTTTCGATGTATATCGGATTGGCGGGGTTGGGTTCTATTTTATGGCGCAGGTTGCGAATATGGATTTTGAGCGTGTTGTCTGCTCCAGAAAAGTTGTGTTGGATAAGCACTGTGGAGAGCTTGGCTCGATGGACTGGTTCGTGTTGTAAGCGATTTTTAGGATTGGCTGATTCCGCTAGTGTTTCAAGGATGAGGTATTCGGCCGCTGTTAGATCAACCGGCTGGTCACAGATGGTGACTTGGCGGGTTTGCGAATTGAAGCGAAAGTCTCCGACCGTGTTGACTTGTGTTGAGTCCTGCTCTTTACTGCGCCGCAATACCGCCCGTATGCGCATGAGCAGTTCACGCATCCGATACGGCTTGATAATGTAGTCATCTGCACCTAGTTCGAAACCGCGAATGACATCTTCTTCGTGCCGTTTAGCGGTGACCATGATGACTGGGACGTTGCTGTTGCGGCGCACACGGCCGATAAATTGGTACCCATCCATGGTGGGCATCATGACATCGAGTAGGATGAGATCGGGCATGTTTTGGCCTAGTGCCGCGAGCGCGTCTCGGCCGTCATTGGCGGTGATCACTTTGAACTCCCGCTCTGATAAATAGTCGGTGAGCAGTTGACGCGTATTGGCGTTGTCGTCAACAGCGAGGATCGTTTGGGTCATATGATGTGGGGTGGTCTCGATTTGCTTGGTTTTTGGGTGAGCCAAACGGCGGGGGAATGGGGCAACAGTTGCCCTTTGTCCGCCGTTTGGCTCACCCGTACATTAATCAGTCGAAAGAGAGGGGTTTCCTGCTTAGGCAGGATCATGGGATGAATTTTAGTTGCCGTCGAGGGCCGCTTGGATTTCTTCGGCGCTAATGCCTAAGATTTCGGCGGCCGCTTCCAAGTTTGGTGGTGGACCACCCATCGCATCTCGTAAATCATGTTCTGAGATGCCGAGGATAGCGGCCGCGCCTGCGAAGTCTGGGGCACCACGGCCGCCGTTATTTCCGCCACGGCCGCCGCCATCAGGTGGAGCACCGCCATTAGGTGGTGCGCCACCACCCTGTGCCGCGCCGTTGCTGACAGTTAGTCCTTTGAAGCAGTTAATGACGCTGTTTTCTTCGGCCGGATTGGCGTGATAATGATACCCGAGTTCGTCAGTTGTATGGCCGTTGCACTCGTCAAGACCGGCGGCCGCTTCTTCTTCAGGTGATAAGGCGCTGTGAATCGGATAGCCATCCATGGCGTAAGCGAAGATCGGCGTTTCCCCTTCGGCCGCTTCGCCGAATTCAGAACAGCCGCGTGCTCCGTGTAAATGGTATCCATCGAACGGGTTAATATGACCACCACAATCGTCAAAAACCGCAATGGTATAGGCGCTAAGAATGGCATCTACTGGTGCTGCTTGGGCGATGATGACACCGTTTAGGGTGATACCCCAATTGCCGCCGCTACTGGTGCGCTCGGCCGGAACCGGATGAATGGGAATCGTGACCGTTGTTTGGACCGGTTCCCCATTGTCGAGCCATTCCATCATGCCTGCGACACAGTGATTTTGATATTCAGGATCGACGTCGGGGCGAGCGGCCGCGTCAAACGCTTCCGCTGTGTCGGTGATGCGCACAGTCCCATCATCATTGTAGAGCTTCCAATTGCTGTCATTGTAGAGTTCGGCGAGCCCGAGAATGAACGCGCCATCGGCATCGTAGACGGCATTGCCATCGAACCAGATACCGGCATCTGCGGCCGCAGTTTCGGTGGTTTCTGGGCAGAATGGGCCGATTTCGTGATTGGCGGGCGCACCGGCAATGGTGATTTCATAACATTCTGTGACTGTGCCGTCTGATAGGGTGCAGTCAACAACGGCCGGTTCGCCGACAATGGCACCATCAAAGAAGTAGTTGAGATTGACCCCATCGGCCGGATCGTGTGTATGGTCACTTTCTGAGCCAGATTCTTCGTCATGGTCATGGCCGTGATCTGAGTCGGTGCTTTCCGAGGCCGTTTCTTCGGCTGGCTCTTCGGTATCGGCGACCGGTTCTTCCGGTTCGGCCGATGGGGCGGGTTCAGATGTGATGACATCTGTTGATGCCGCACTATCTGGCTCTGGTGTGGAGCCACCACAGGCGACAAGGAGAAGGCTGATGAGCAATGTGATCAGCCCTCTTTTTACTGTAGTAAGAGAAACGCTTTGTGTATTCATGCCATAAGCATAACGTGAGATGGCGGGGCAGTTGTTTAGTTAATGTTTAGATCAACTGTCGGCATGCGGTTTGAATACTTTGTCACAGCGATCTAAAAATGGCGAAGGTATTGGTTTAAATCGAATCAATAAAATATGCCGAATCATCAAAAAATCGATTGCTAGTGGTTTGGTGCGTGACCGTCCTGATCAAATGTGATGTGCTGGTAAAACGATCTTAAATCGTACTATATGGTTGCTTCGCTAACGACGCAACCGTGCCTTTGTCTGGGTAACGATGGTACGGCCGATATGTGCGCCAATTTAAACGACCGGTGTAAGAAGGGGTATTGACAGGTTTTTGGCCCAAAATGTCAATTAGTTGAGCCAAAACGTTATTGTATTGACCCGAAATGTCGCTTAAAGTAGAGCTTGTCGCGACAAACATTTTAATCTTTTCTGCTCATACTTGCTTTTCGACACACCCTGTTGATATGAGGCGGGTAGAAAGCAGTTTGTAAATCGGAGAAATATCATGAGTAAACAATTTTCTATTGAGATCAATGCTTGGGAAGATGGCGCGACAATTCCGGCGAAATTCGCCTTTGGACAACCGGGTACCGATGCCCCTTTCGCGATTAGTGATAATGTGAGTCCTGCGGTTCGTTGGGCAAATGCACCGGCGGGTACCCGATCGTTTGCAATTATTTGCCATGATCCTGATGTTCCATCTGTGGGAGATGATGTGAATCAGGCTGACAGACTGGTGCCGGCCGATTTACCTCGTGTTGATTTTTATCATTGGGTGCTGATCGACATTCCCACTACCGTATCCGGCTTGGTTGAAGGAGAAGCTTCGCAAGGGGTGACCCCAAGAGGGAAAACTGTTGGTCAAACCGCTTATGGGATAACTGGTAAAAATGACTATACCGGCTGGTTCGCTGGTGATCCTGATATGGAAGGGGTTTATGGTAGCTATGATGGCCCTTGCCCCCCTTGGAATGACACGATTATTCACCACTATTATTTCACCGTATTTGCGCTGGATATTGATACGCTGGGGTTAGATGGTGCATTTTCTGGCCAGGATGTATTGGCGAAAATCGATGGTCATGTTTTGGCTCAGGCGTCCCATATGGGGACATATTCGATGAATCCGGCCGTTATCGGCTCGTAAAGAGAGGTGGTGAGTGCTAAACGTTCCTGAAGATATAGAGAAAGAATTTGCGAATCAAACTTGCCGTTTTCCCGAAGCTTCTGTGATTTGTTATGAGGCTCGGCAGTGCGTTTTATCGACGCCGGTTTTAGTGACACGGCCGACATTTGTTTTAATTCGTGCTGGGGTTAAACAGATCAAACCTCAAGACGGGCGGGAATTTTTGATAGTCCCTGCAAATTCAGTCCTGTTTATGCGTTCTGGTGCTCATGTAATGTCAGAATTTCATGGGCAAGAGGTGGACTATCAGAGCATTATTTTCTCGATTGACCGGACGTTTTTGCGCCAAGCGGTTGGGGGAGCCGACCATGCTACTGGCGATGTGAAGATTGTGTCATCTGTTCCGGCCGCGCATGCACTGCAGCTTTTTCTGCAGTTGCCCCATGTTTTGGCGCAATCTCTGCCAGATATTGAGAGGCAGTTTAAGCTTCGTGAAATCTTGATTTCTTTGATGGGAGATCAAGAGGTGCGGCGTTTGGTTTTGCGCGAAACGGCCGACTGGGGGAATACGGAAGCGGAGCGGATCGCCTCTATTGTTAATAGCCATTATTTATCGCCACTACACGTGCCTGATTTTGCTAAACTGTGTGCGATGAGTTTGTCTTCCTTTAAACGGTATTTTCAAAAGATTTACGGTGTCCCTCCGGCTAAATGGCTGACCCAGCAAAGGCTGGAGTACGCACGTTCTCTACTGGTGCGTAGTGATCTGTCAGTTACAGAAATTTGTGAGGCGAGTGGCTACCGGGATGTGTCTAGCTTTGTGCGAGCCTTTCGTCGTTATTTTGGGCATACGCCAACGGCCGTTCGTACGAATAGCTAGCTTGTTGTATTTAGCCAATTGAGGCGTTGCCCATCGTTACAAACTTCGAGTT
>WTJY01000060.1 GCA_011524645.1 Anaerolineales bacterium
ACGATTGATTTCATCCGCCAAACAGATCTGGGTAAACAGAGGTCCTTTCTTTAAGTAGAACTTTCCCGATCCCATATCGAATACACTTGTCCCTAAAATATCGGAAGGCATTAAATCGGGTGTAAATTGCACGCGGGTAAATTCAGCATTTACCAAAAGAGACATCGTTTTCGCCATTAACGTCTTGGCTGTTCCCGGCACACCTTCAAGTAAAACATGCCCTCCGGTCAACAGCGCGGCAAATAACATCTCAAAGTGATTGTCCATGCCGACCAGAGCTTTGCTCGCTTCGGCACGGGCCAAATCAAATTGCTGTTGAATATCATGCGGTGTCATCATAAATTTTCTTCCATAAATTCATCGATCTGTTTCTGCAAATCGATCAGTTCTAATTCAGTTTGGTCAGTACGCTGTAACTGACGCAAAATCACGGCCGTTTGCTCAGCCATTTCGGCCGATTTAATCCGGCCGAGTCGCTCGACCATTTTCTCATCTGTAATAACCGGATCAAGCCGATATCGCTTAATCAGGCGGCGGCGGAAACGCGCATAAGCATGTTCCCGCACAATTTCAGTATCGCCGGTTTGTCGTGTCAAGGTCGCCAAGGCATCGACATATTCGGCCGGGCCACGGCGTGTCAAAGATTCAGGCAACGGTTGCGGCCGCCCCAAGTGTCGCCCTTGCAATAACATAAAGGCGAACACCACCACCAGCACAAGCAAAACGGCCCGCCCCGCCGTGGTAAAACGAAGCCAATCAAGCGGACCAGAAATTTGTCCATTTGAAAAATCAAGCTCACGCTCTCCGTGATGCCATTCATTAAACCAAATACGGCTACCCGCCCCCTGCTGTGCCAGCAAGTTCAGCAGTAAATCACGATTCGCTTCCCCGCTTAGCCCCTGATTGCTAAAAACCGATGTTTCTGGCACGAAAATCACCTGTCCTCCCTCTAAAGAGTAGGACACAATAAACGGTGCGCCATCGATTGTGGTATGTACCACCTGATCCAATTCAGGAGCCCAGTCAAAGGTTTCTAAAGTCACGTTGACGGCAAACTCACCCTGAACATCGACCCAATCGAGAAATGGGGATTCTTGATTAATAGAAAGAGGTCCCATTTCTGCCATTTCAATGATATTGGGCTGGGAAAGCGGATAACCGAAATGAGCATATACCGTACGAGCCGGAAATCCAGCACCAGACACAATCAAAACCCCATCCTCTCGTGCGACCCAGTCGGAAAGGATAGCTAACTCATTACTTGTCACCTCGGTTGATGGCTCCAACATCAAGACAAGCCCCACATCTTCCGGCACCGCAAATTGAGCGATACGTCGCTCAGCTAAGTCGTATCCCAATTGGTCTAGCCACTCATAAACGGCCGAAGCACCATTCTCGTCATCGGACCAGCTACTTAGCGGTGGGTCAGGAGTGAGCTGAGTTACAATAACCCGCTCTGCAATGACAATAAGTGCCAATACCAATAAAACCAGAATAAGGAGCCCGCGATCTCCCAGACGTTCACCTAACCTCATGTGTTTGACTCCTCATCCTGTTGCAATTCGCGAATCCGTTCTTGATAAAAATGGAGTGTCTCTTGATCGATAGGCGCATTTCCATACCATACCCGATCGAAAATTTGCACCACATCGCGGAGCACCGTCGCACGGCGCGGATAAGGGCTCATCACTTGCAAATATTCTTGATTGGTTAAAGAGCGATCCGTTTTCAAATACCCTTTCTCTTCTAAAATCAGCAAGGTAGAGAGATAAAGATAGCGTACAGAATGGCGGTAATCACCGCTATCGGCCGTTTCTTCCGCTTTTTCCATCGCGTCAGCAACGGTCAAGCGCTCCAAAAGCTCATTGTCATCCTCTAGCTTAACAATCTCTTGATTCCACCCAGGGCGAACCCGTTGTAGCAACATTAGTAAGATAAGAACAAGTACAAAAGCGGAGGCGATCCCTGTGACCCCGATCAATGGATCAGCTTCAGATAAGATCGGCCCACTGCGAGGAGCTGTTTCGGGTGTGCGCTCATCACGTGCGGCAAAAAAGCGATCTATCCAGCCGGTCGCCATATCCCATGCGTTGCGGAAAAAGCGGGACAGGGCATTATCGTCTTGAGGATCGGTGTCATATCGATACTTTTCTTGGCCCAAAAATGATGCTAAATCCTGCCCCTCTTGCTCAGCAGCAGGTCTGTTTTGTGGCCAAGTCTCACGACTTTCTTGTAGCGCATAGAACATGGCCAAGTGGGCATCAATGTCACTCTGCGCAGAGCCGGTTTGTAGCTGTTCGACAATCAGCAACGGCCGGAAAAAGGTGCCAGAATCATCAAACGCTTGCCATTGAGTCACGAGCCAAGCCACATCCGCCTCGGTTACATCGTCTTGCTCTAACTGATCAATCGACCGATCAACCAATGCCCAATAGGCATCGGTTGACGATTCAGTTTGAGCGGCCACGGCCGTCATTCCCGACAGCCAAGCAACCAGACACAAGGCGATAAAACTCAAACCACGCACAAATTGGGTCGGTTTTGTATTTGCGAAATAGATCATCAAAAGGAAATGCTCCCCCTATCAAAATCAACGGTCAAGTGTGTTGGTCACATCTTGGAATACCTGACCGGTTGATGTACCAAGCAAGGATAGGCTCGAAATGATCGCTCCAAATGCAAGGAAAATCCCACCAAAGGCAACCGAAAGCAATAAGAATTGCATCATGAGTTCAAATGTAACAAACCGCTCTTTTTCCTGATCTGGCACAATCTTCATCACCTCAACCGGGGTGAGGCCAGATTCCGTTTTCATTTGCAAAGTCAAATCAAAACCTTCTGTACGCACCCGCAAATCAAAGTAGTACAGCAAGTAAGCAACCATGGTTAATGGCAACACAATAGTATTAGCCACGGCGGTCATCACCAGCTGAATCCCTTGGATCAGCAACAATTCTCCACTAGATGGCACAGTCGATATAAGCGATAGTGAAGCGAAAGAGGCAATTCCGACGATAATCATGTTCACGACAACGGTAAATATACCCACGGTCAAGAAATAACCGACCGTTGGCCAAAAACGCCGGCGCAACAAGAACCAAGCGCGCAACATCGCATCACCGGGACGGCGATCCTCCATAACCAAAATCGGGGTTGCAAAAGTGAATGCCATCGCCACAAACACGATCATTCCCAGACCGGTCGCCCATCCAACAATTGGAATGATCGTCCAAACGAGAGCACCAATTAAAAATAAAATATAGACAAAACCGAGCAAAAACAATTTTCCAACATAGGGTACTGCATCTTGTAAAGCACTACCGGCCGTAAACTTCTCGCCCAATAGGGCTTGACTCACCCCACGAGCAAGTGCGGCTTGGGTTAACAGTGTAGCAAGCACGGTAACAATAACACCCAAGATACCGAGCAGAATAACCCCACCCCCGCCTCCCGACAAAAACGGATTAGCGGCTAGCGGATCGACAGAGCCAGATACAGACAGCATGTAAGCATTAACACCCATTTGAAAAACGAGGGTAACAATTTGAGCAATAGCCGCAATCATAACCAATTTGCCAAAGTGATTACGGTAAACGCGAAATGAGCGGTCCAGCAATTGCCCCATGCTAAGCGACTCTAACGAAATCGATAAAGATTCTTTCATATTGTCCTCTACAAAATGTAGTTGTGTAATAGGTTAATAATTTGAGGATGTGGTAGTTTTTACTTTTTCCCAATTTTTACAAAGCGATATAACAAATAATATCTCATCACTTTTATTTATCATGTTTTTGTTGTGACATATTTTACAAAAAGTGTAACAAAACACAAGCAGGCAAAATCACACATTCGTGACAAATCATGTAAAACAAATTACAATGAAGCACATAAGTCAGTTACGATCAAACCACACAAATACACAAATTCTAACACACGCCCAGGCGATATAAGGAAAATTTTATGCACCCTATACTCATTGAAATCGGGGGTGTCCCGATCTATTCATATGGCATTTTTCTACTACTAGCCATCATTTTGTGTTTTGCCATCGCAGGGAAACTCTTTATCGATGCCGGTTATACAATTGAGCAATATACACCGATCGCCACGGCCGTTTTCGTAGGAGGTGCCATGGGAGCCCGCCTTTCCCATGTCATCGTCGAACCCTCTCAAGTCCAAGATTTTCTTAATTTCTACGCCATGATGCTCCCCGGCAGTCCCGGAAATATATTGGGCATGATGCTAGGCGGATATGCGCTAGGTTACTTCATTCGGGTGACTATGGACTTACCAGCGGCCGGCCGTTTCTTCGCCCCCAGCCTCGCCATCATGGGGGTGGTCATTCGGATCGGTTGCACGATGGCGGGATGCTGCCACGGCCGTGAAACCACCCTCCCTTGGGCGATAGAGCTTCACGGAGCGCTTCGTCACCCGACCATGATTTACGAGCTTATTTTTAATGCGATCTTAGCCGCCATCGTTTGGCCGCTCCATACCCATATTACCAAAGGGGATACGCTCGTCTACTTTTACTTCGGTGCATACACCCTATTTCGCTTTTTGATCGAATACTTGCGTCTGTTTCCGGTTGTCGCATTTGGTCTCACCGGAATTCAGTTAATCTGCATCGGGGTCTGGATTTGGCTCGGACTTATCTTTTTGTGGAATCGATTCATCCCACAAAACATAAGGTTTACCCCAACAGACGCGATTAATCATGTCTAACAAATACAACAAAAGCGATTTTGACCCAGACCATATTCAAAAACAAGCGTCTTGGCGCCAGCGTTTCGACACGGCGACTATGGGAATCATAGCATTTTTCACCATCAGCATCTTTTTACTTATCGTGATCTTATTTCTAAATACAAACAATGCGGTCAACTCCTTACCCTCCAAGCAAGGGAGGCTCTGGCTTAGTTCTTCACCATGGGTCATCAATATCGTTCTATTGGTCCTACTACCCGCTCTGCTGAAAATGACAAACTTTGTCAGCGGCTATTTACGAATCATCGGCTTTTTATTGGCGATTCCTTTTATTCTTGGAGCGCTTATTTTCGGTAGCTGTTTCACATTTGCAGCCACATTTGGTGGTATGCAAGACATGTCTCGAGGTGAAGCTGGTGGACTATTTTCATTCGTAATAGGACTTCTTTCTATCCCACTAACCTTGTGGTTGGTTTGGAAGGGGTCATTTTGGGCGATTAGACTTCTTTTTAGCACCCAAAACACACAACAAGGAAAACATAAAAATAAGGGAACTTAACAGATGTCTGAACAACACGATTTAGAACAACTCAAAGAAATAGAGCGCCTCAAGCAACTTGAAAAGCAGCCTTTCAACACTCAAAAAGCGGGCATCTGGACTTTTTACATCGCCAACGCCGTTCTCGTTCTAGTGATTTACATCATCGCCTTTTATTTGCACGTAAACAGCATTGATCTCACAAGAAGAGGAGTCAATGTGTTTTATCAAGCACCGCCCTGGATCGTCAATCTAAGTTTAATCATTCTACCGCCATTGTTCGGGCGAAGTCAGTTCACCCTTGGCTATTTAAGATCGATCGCATTCTTGATCGCCATGGGATTCTCTTTAGGCTTTCTCGTCTATGGCGGTTGTTTCGCTATCGTTCTTGGAGGTCCAGTCGTCGCTGTTATTTTCGCTTTTGAAATCGTGTTATTTATATTTGGCTCAAAACATTCTTCGATTGTAATTGGTGTACTAATAAAG
>WTJY01000382.1 GCA_011524645.1 Anaerolineales bacterium
GGGAAGGGGGTTGAGGGATGGGCGGGGAACGATGTGAAATGAACAATTACTGTCACGATGTTATAAAACTGCACTCACTTTAATTCTATGCCTGAGCCACAGCGACCGTGCAATTATCAAATGACCGTTTCGGGACAATCAATTCCCCCTCGGCCGTCAACAACGCACAAGGTTCAGCCACACCAGCCACCCCGAACTTATCTTGTGCTGCACTCGGTGAAAAACCGGCCGGATCAAGAGCCGCCAATCGTTCCGATGCCACAATCGTTAAAGGTAGCCCCAGCGACTGCGCCAAGGCGAGCAAGCCCGCTTCATCCGCTTTCAAATCGGCCGTCGCCAACGCACGCACACTGGCCAACGACAAATCAGCCTCTTGCAGCGTCGTTTCGAGCGCAGCGCGCAAATCAGATTCAGGTGTATCTCGCTTACAGCCCATCCCCACGATTAAAACAGCGGGACGGTACAATGCACTCTTACGCAACACATGGCGATGGTGGTCACTGATCGGCCGTTGGCTGACAATCACCCCAGCTGTGTATTCATCCACATCCAATTCATCTAGGTTATTGACCGTTTTAACATTTTCACACGCCAACAACGCCTCAAGCTCCGCATCAACCATTAACGCCTCATCGACATACACCCCAACCGGTTCACCGTTCACCAAAGCAGCGCTCGCATGGGTCAAACCGCTCTCTTCGGCGATACGCCAACCGGCATCACGGCCGAGTAAGTCGAGGGCCGGTTTCCCTTGAATATCGCTCGCGGTTGTGACAACCGCCACCCCACCGGTAATCTGTGCCACCGTTTGAGCCAATCGATTGGCCCCAGCCACATGACCGCCGATCAAAGGGATCGCAAACGCACCCGATTCATCAACACAAACCACGGCCGGATCGGTCATCTTGTTTTGCAACAGCGGACCGATCGCCCGTGTGGCCACACCGGCCGGCATGACCAAAACCAATTGCGCTTTTTGCGCCCCCCATTGGCGACGCACTTCGTTTAGAGCGGAGTCAGCAAAGCCGGTCACATCAAGATCGGCCGCAAACTTTTGCGGCACAGCGATATCGGCACCGAGTTCGGTCGCGATTTTCTGGGCCAAAGCGGCCCCGTTGCGGGTGATTGCGACCACGGCCGCGCCGCTACGGGCTTGTTTGCTCCCTAAATGCTTATCCCCGCGAACCACACCGGCGATTTCCCCTTTCGCTTCTTTTTTCTCTTTGCCACGCTTGAAATTTTCCGCTTTACGGAAGCGGTGGGTATATGATTTATCATACAAATGGCTGCTGGTACGACGATCTTTCCCTTTCAAATCGGGATCGAGCGCGGGAGAAACCAGCACTAAAGCATGCTTCGTATAGCCCGCACGCCGAACTTTTTCCGCGATGTCACCCAAGGTGCCGATCACATAACTTTCGTCAGGCCATGTCGTTTTATGCAAGACCGCGACCGGTGTATTGATGTCATATCCCCCACTGGCTAGCAAATCTTCGATCACCCGTTTAATTCGGGCCACACTTAGATAGATCGCCAAAGAAGCACCGGGTGCCGCCAAGGCTCGCAAATCTTCCCCTTCAGGCATGGTGGTCCGACCAGCCGTGCGGGTGAGAATAATCGTTTGCACCACATCGGGAATCGTTAGCTCCACGTGGAGCTGGGCAGCGGCGGCAAACGCGGCCGTAATCCCCGGAATAATTTCATAATCGACACCGGCATCTTCGAGCAACGCCATTTGCTCATGGGTCGCCCCATACAGTGCAGGGTCCCCACTGTGTACGCGGGCCACCACTTTCCCTTCCCGCGCGGCGGCTACCATCTTATCCACCATCTGCTCTAGATAAAGCCCAGAAGATGGGATAATTTCGGCCGTCTCCTTCTTCGCCAGTTCCGCCACGCTTAATTCCACCAAACTATCGGCGTAAAGAATTAAATCCGCTTTTTCAATAATTTCACGGCCACGTACCGCAATTAAATCGGGTGCCCCAGGGCCAGCGCCGACGATGTATACTGTTCCATTTTTTATTTCAAACATAAGACAAGTTGATTTTAGATTTTCGGTTTTAGATTTTAGATTAAGAGGCACACCAATTGGACCAATTTATCAGCAACTACATCACACTTACAAATCAAATTGGTCCAATTTAACCCACCCCCCTAAAACATTTCATTAATACGCTTATTGACAATCAGCAACGAGAGGTACGGCCGTTTCTGGCCGAGCAGCTGCCGCACATCGGTCACCACCACCTCTTCCGGCATACCGACCCGCTCCCCATAAACCGCATGGTCGAGCAAATCGAGCTGTTCAAGCGTTTCAAGCAGCTGGGGTAAAACGGTCCCCGCTTTCAACAAGATCACCGTTTCAAATGTCTCAAACATCTGCTTAAGATTAGCGATCGTTTCATAGCTGGCCGGTAAAATCGCGACCCGCTCATGGGTCATGCTCAGCACCGTTTGGGTAGCTGCGGCCGTCGCCGCGAAAGAGGTCACGCCGGGAACGATCTCCACTTGAACATCTGGCCCTAAACCGTTTTCATTGAGCCGCTCCCAAATATACATAAAAGAGCCATAGAGTAGCGGATCACCGAGCAGCACATACACCCCGAGCGGCCGCTCGGCCGAGAGCTTCCCTTCGATCACATCCACGGCCGCTTCCCAAGCGGGAACCAACTCTCGCGGATTGCGTGTCATCGGTAGAAGCAGCGACACCACCTCTTGACGGCTTTGATCGATATAGTCGGCCACAATACGCCAAGCCAAACTTTTATTTCCATCACGGCTTTGCGGCACAAACACAATGTCGGCCGCCTGCAACGCCTTTAACCCTTTGACAGTTATCAATTCTGGATCGCCGGGGCCTACACCCACGGCGGTTAAGTGGCGGATTTCCGCCAATTGCTTGGTCACATTCACCTCAGAGAAATTTTCGATTTACAATTTTAGATTTTGGATTTTAGATTTAATATATTCGCGCCAAATCACCGCTCGCGAGCCATTTTTTATTTTCCCTTTTCCCAACGGATCATAAACACCGGGTTCAACGCTTCAAACCGAATCTTATCCAGAATCGGTTGTCCACGACTCGCTTGCAGTTGGACCAGTTGGGCACTAGGTAAAAGTTGGCGCAGTTGGGCTAAATTTTCAACTATTACGACATTGCAGACAAGACGCCCGCCTAGCCGTAGGCGATTTTTGGCGACCTCGATTATTTCTGCCAGTCGGCCGCCGCTCCCACCGATAAACACACAGTCGGGATCAGGCCATAACTCAAAAATGTCAGGCGCCATCCCTTCGCTTAAAAACAGGTTGGGCGCGGGATATTGGGTTAAATTATGGCGAATATGGTCACAAAATTCCGGCCGTTTCTCGACCGCAAACACACGGGCCGACGGCCGACTGCGGGCCGCTTCGATCCCAACTGAACCACTCCCCGCACCGACATCCCACATCACTTGACTGGGCCCCAAGGCGAGCTCGGCCAAGCTCAGCATGCGGATTTCCCGCTTGGTAATCTGACCGTTGCTCGTGCGGTAGGCTGAATCGGGGAGATGAAGAGCTAGGGGCTGGGGGCTGGGGATAGTCTCTTCGCTACTGTGATCGGTCTCTGCCCGAGCCACGGAACCGTAGAACAATGCTTCATTCCAAATGACCATGACGTTGAGTGGCGCAAAGCTTTGTTGCGCGCATTCAGAAAGAGAGAGTCGAATAATTTTTTGTGTCGGTGCACCTAGATTTTCGCAAACGGCCGTCCGCATCTCAGGCGCAAACCCCGCATCAAGCATCGCCTGGGCGATCACGGCCGGTGTTTGCTTGGAATCGGTCAGAATCGCCGCTTTTTCCGCTTGAGATATGCCGCGAATCACGTCCGGAATCGGCCGTGCGTGGGCGCTCAGCAAAGCGGCCCCGTGCCACGGTTCAGATAACGCCGCAAAGGCGAGCTGAAAAGCTGTCGGCGCAGGCCAAATCTCTAATTCATCCGCCTCAAACCAGCGGCGTAACGTCGCCCCGATCCCATAACAAAGCGGGTCACCAGAAGCCAAAACAACGCAGGTTTTCCCTTCCCCGCACGCCGACAATAGCCGTTCAGCGACAGCGGTCATATCGGCCGCAATCGGCACACGCTCCCCAGCAAAATCAGCAAAATAAGCCAAATGCCGTTTGCCGCCAGCCAATAAATCGGCCGCCTGAATGCGCGCCAAAGCGATAGACGAAAGCGTATCCGCACCAGCCGCGCTCATGCCAATGATCAAAATCGGAGCTTGTTTATTCGTCATTCGTCACTTTTTCGTGATGTGTCGGCCGTCTTCGTCGTCCGCATAGGCATCGGCCGGATTTTCCGCCAAGCGCTCCATCAATGAAGAGGTATCGGCCGCTGTTTGGGCCGCTCCCTGACCGGCTAGCCCTTGGGCGCGACAAATGATGGTCGGCTCATTAAATTCGACCAAAATCGCTTCCACATCCATCGATCCGCCCGCTTTTTTGACCAATCCGATGAGCTGTTCTAAAGCGAGATCGGTTACTTTTTGCACGGCCGCCATCCCATCATGGGCCTGACAGAGCTCAAGGAAATGTCGGCCGGTGTTGGCACGACTCACTTGATCGGCCAATTCTTCACCGGTTCCCACTTGGCGACAGATATCGGCTAAAAAACCGAAGTCGACTTGGTTGCCCGCCACATGGGTCGTGAAATGTCCTTGGGCCGTTTTGATCATTTTTCCCATCATCCCGATAAACACCCCCCGCTTAACCCCGTGGCGCACGGCCGTTTCAAATCCAGCACCGGTAAATACGCTCAGTTGAACAAAAGCGACATCGGGCAATTCCGGCATAAAGATTTTGCCGTATCGTTCAGATCGGCCGCCGGTCGTCAGCACCACAACCTCTTGGCTATTGGTCGCCGCCAGCTCGACCGCCTGAATCACACTGGCACGCCATGAAGCGGTGCTATAGGCGAATACTTTACCGGTTGTCCCTAAAATACTAATCCCACCGATAATTCCCAACTTGGAATTAAGCGTATTTTTGGCGATCTTTTCCCCTTCCGGCACGCTAATTTCAGCACGTAACCCGTTATAGTCGAGATAATCATCCCCTTGCCCCGCTTCGAGAATGGCGTCAGCCACATTTTCCCGAATTTGCTGGCGAGGAACGATATTAATAGCGGGATCGCCGACCGGTAGACCGATACCGGGCAATGTAACACGGCCGACGCCGATCCCCCCATCGAGTTCTAGCCCGGCTAAGTCACGGCGCGACACTTTGGCGCAGATCAGTGCGCCGTGGGTCACATCGGGATCATCCCCCGCATCTTTGACCATGCAGCAAAATGCATAGTCGGCCGTTAATTCCATTTCGACCGGCCGCATAACGGCCGTTTCACCGATCGGCAGGGTGATCTCGATTTCATCAGGCCATGCGCCGCTCAAGAGAGCCACCGTGGCCGCTTTGGCGGCCGCCGCCGCATTGCTACCGGTGGTATAGCCGGTTCGATTGCCTTTTCGGTTCCGTGGGGGCACAGTGTGCCGATAATCTTTTAGGGTCATAAAAGTTTACATCTTGAACAGGGTTTAGTGATTTGCTCCCAGTGGTTCGGTATTCTACCATTTATCTATCTGTGCAGGCGACACATCCCTCGGAGTGGACAGGGTTATTCAATAAAATTGATTTTGGGACTTTAGATCGGTTTTGCCATGCCACCCCCACCC
>WTJY01000219.1:0-13667 GCA_011524645.1 Anaerolineales bacterium
AAAAAACCTAACAAACAACTTTACGAGCCGCCGTAGGCGGTGACAATTCAGATACAACAATTATTTAGCTTTCATTCCTTAGTGTCGATTTTCGTGGCGAAGCGGCCGAAACACCCCTTTGAGGCAATGGTCGCCTACGGCGACAATAAAAAGTGATTCCTTTGGTTCAGATTGCGAATTGCTGGTTTGTCCAGTTCAAACGTGAAGAAATAGCTGGTCAGTGGTAGAATAAACACTTATCATCATGGTTATGCGTCATTTGACCACAAATAATTGGATAAAAAGTATTATGAATGCTGAATCTCAAGTTTCTCTGGCTGATATTGTTAAACTCGCTCTTCCTCTAAACACTCAAACCATTAGCCATACCAATCAGCGCGCTCAAATTGTCAATTGGGGTGTAGTGCTAACTGATTGGGGAATGATTCGTGAGCAGGTCCAACTCGGGGATCTTGTTATTTTGCCTGGGAGTTTGCAAGAAAAAACAAGCAACACACAATTAATGGCTGGCCTAAAAATGATGAGTTCTTTGGCGGTTTCGGGGTTATTGTTATTCCGGCCGGTGGAGTCTGGCATTGCGGCGGAGGCGGAAAAACTCGAGATTACGATTTTGGAGGCACCACCTGACGCATCCATGCGTAATGTACAACGCAGTATTTCTTCTCTGTTGCTAGACCGTCAGTCGCAAGTAACAGAGCGTGGCATGCAGCTATATCGCGAACTGTCCGAGATGTCCCGTGAGGATATGGGGTTAGAAGCGATGACCGATTTGATGGCGAAGGTGACCGGCAAGTTGGTGGTGGTGCAAGACAAGCGCTTAGATGTTCAAGCGTTGAGTGTTCCTCAGGGTGCTCGATATGACATGGGGCGTTTGACAAGTTTGTTGCAACAGCGGGATGAATTGCCGGTTAGTTTGCGTAATAGAAAAGCGGCGGCGAAAACACGAGATAGCCATTGGCAACCGCTTTTGCCGAGCGAGAATATCGGCCGTTTGTTGTGCCCAATTATTTCTGGGGACCGAGCTCGAGGCTATTTGTCGATTATCGGACCGGCTGATGATTTGGACATGTTAGATAAGCTGACGACAGAACATGGGGCTGCGGCCGTGGCGTTAGAGATGGCCAAAGCGAAAGCGGTTAGTGAAGCGAAGAAAGAACTACGTGGTGATTTCTTGGAAGGGGTTCTTGCGGGGTCTGTACCACGTTCTGAAATGGAGCGGTTACGGGCACGTTTGGATCATGATACGGATCAACCCCATGCGGTTGTCACCTTTTCTTGGGATAACCAAGATGAAGCACCACCGATCCGCTATTTAGAAACGGCCGTGAATTGGCTTCTTTCAAGCCATAATCGCCCCGCACTGGTTCATATTTATGGTGGGATGACCGTCTGTATGTTCCAAGCGTTGCGCAATATGGAAGATGATCTGGGTACGGTTAAAGAGCTTGAAAAACGGTTACGTGAATATGTTAAAGTCGAATACCCCAAAGCACGCATGGTGAGCGGCCTTGGTGGGCCGACAGAATCATTGAATGAGTGGCCGGCTATTTATCAACAAGCGGTGCAAGCGATGAAGCTGGGCCAGCGCTTAGGGATGAGCTCTTTGGTTGAGTATGACAGCTTGGGTGTGTATCAACTCTTGACTCAACTGGATGATATTCCTGCAGTACAGCAGTTCTGCGAACGGATTATCGGACCTTTGGCAAATTATGATAAACGGCATCGGAGTAATTTGGTCAATACGATTGACGCTTATTTCGAACATCACGGCAATATTAGCCAAACGGCCGAAGCTCTGTTTATCCATCGGAATACACTGTTGTATCGTTTAGATCGTATTCGGGACTTGACTGGACATGATTTGTCTCAAGCGGATATGAGGTTGGCCTTGCATTTAGCCTTGAAATTATGGCAATTGCGGCCCGATATAATTTAGGACTGTACAAAATTCACAAGCTTGAGCCACAATGTTTTTCACATCTTGTCTATATATCTAGTCTTGAATACTTTCTATAATTACATTGAGTTTGCTAAGCGCAACTCATGGGAAGTAGTGGGGTTTGAGGCGGACAATTTGTCCGCCTCGTGTTTTTTAAAGGGAGTTTGTGGTTAACCCATAAATAGTAAAAATTTGTTACACCTGACTATTTATCATACAACTTGCACCATCAATTTACGCGATAGAAGGGGGAGGTGGATTATCCCTCTCCCAATGGGTGAGGGGAGCAGGTGCTCGGTTACGAATTAAAAATCGTTGCGCCTGCAGGCTAAACTATTTTTAATTTAACTCATTATTTTGCCTTTGAGGGCAATCTTTCAGCGCTGACCTCTAAAAATGGCGAAGGTATGATAAAAATAAGGTGAAGAGCTATTTGATACGATCCATTTAAAATATGTCTAAATAAGATTGCCTGTGGTGTCTAAGGGATTATTGTAAGGTTGACTGTAAGTTAGTTGGTGTAATGATTACCTTAGTATCGGCAAGTCGGTATAATCTTAGTAGTACCATTTGAACTTGTTACTATCACATCTTTTCATCTTCATCTTCCCCTCGTGTAGTATCAGTGCGAGACTCCCGTCTTCAACTATACAACGCTTCACACAATCAGCTAGTTCAATTCAATTTAATATTTCGTAGCTATTCAGCAGGTGTCTGTGCTATTGATGAGCAACTCCTTGTGGCTCTAATGTCGTTCTGAATGATGTTTGACCGATAGTGATCGCTCTTTATTGGCGTATTTGTGTCCCTTGCTAAATAACTACAACATTTCAGATTGTTGTCACAATCATAACTGAGCAAAAACAGTTTGTGGGCTGTGGTCATATGGAATGTTACTTAGTTTGAGTAGTGCGCTATTGTTATTAAGGAATTGCTATTTATTATGGAGATTACAGTCAACTCAAAATTTAATTATGGCCCATGGCGATTGTTGGTGCCCGCTTTTTTAGTGTGTGCTTTGATATTTTCGCTGTGGCATACAACTGTACAAGCGAGTAGTGATGTCTGTTTTGCAACGGCTGATGATGGGGTGGCCGTGTTTAGCAGTGCTGATGCGACGGCCGTGCAAGATGCTGTCGATGCGGCCGTGGCGGGGGCAACTGTTAAAGTGGCGGGGGATTGTGTCGGAACACAATCACGTCAAGGTAATAATCAAACGGTCTATATATCAAAAACATTGAGTTTGGTTGGAGGATATGACACGGCCGACTGGTCAGCGCCGATTTCTGCTGAAAGCCGATCTGTTTTAGATGCAAATGATGGTGGCCGTGTGCTATATATCGCGACCGGTGGGGAAGTTGCTCTGAACCAATTGGTGATTCAAAACGGACAAACTTCAAATATTTCAGGCGGTGGTATTTATGCGGTAGGCACAAGCAGCCAGCAAATGACATTAACCCTGCGCCAAGTCACGGTGCGAAACAATGCCACCTTGGGCTTTTTCGGTAAAGGGGGTGGAATTTATATGACTGGTGGCTCGCTCGACTTTTGGGGTGTTGCTATAGTTGGTAACTCTTCGGCCGAGACGGGGGGGGGATTGTATGTAAACCCACCCGCCAGCAACATTGTCATCGTGAATACGGTGATTTATGATAATAGTGCGCGTGATCTTGGTGGTGGTTTAGCGGTTGGTGGGGTGTTTGACTTGGTGAATAGTACGGTGAGTAGCAACACAGCCGCGCGCGCCGGTGGTTTGTATGCGACCCGCGATGTCTTTCTGACCAACTCGGCCATCGTTAGCAATACAACCACAATTACCCGCAGTGGTGTTTGGATCAACAGCAATATGCACGCCCGTAACTCGATATTGGCCAACAATCGCTATAGCTCCGGTGTTTTAGAGAATTGTACAGGGGTTGCGGTGACATCATCTGGGAACAATATTACCGATGGGGCTTGCCTCGGCTTGAGTGCGGGTGCTGGGGATATTATGGATACCGATCCGATGTTACGGCCGATGAACACGACAGATGCTTTATTGCCCTATCATTATCCGTACCCAGGTAGCCCCGTCATTGATGCGGGAGAAACGCCAGCGTGCACGGCAAATTTAAACCATTATGCGATCAATCCCCACTTTACGCAGGGCCAAGATATGCTCTTTGATAGTTTAGGGAACATTCGGTACGATGGGGATGGTGATAATATGGTGCAGTGTGATATCGGACCGGTTGAATATTCTGGTGAAGGGGTTTGTAACGGAAATGCGGCCAACCCTCTGGCGGCGGTCGAAGAGTTAGGCAATGATGTTGTTATTCAGGTGAGTAATATCAATCAGTTCTCGGTTGGCTTGTGGGATGCACCCTATAATGGGCAGGTTGGCAACACCTACACCGCATTTGGTAGCTATAATCATGCGGGTGTGATGGGGGATGGTGAGACCTACTTTTATCAAATCGAGTCGATCACCGAGTGTCGGTCGGTCAGTTCGGAGCCGGTGTGGTTTGGTAAAGTTAGTTTTGAACTCACTTCGGGTTCATAAGAGAAACTGTTAAATCGGTCAGATATCAGCCCTGAAAGCGACCCGCTTTCAGGGCTTTTTTTATTTAAAGAATGGAAGACAAATCGGTTCCGAAATGGGTCACTTCATATATGACATTTATTTTGATCTTATTTTTTTCTGATGAAAGGTTGGCATGATAGTCGCATATTGATTTTTTAGCACTCTTTTTTCTTGATTGCTAAAAAAGTAAACGAAATATTAGATTGTGCCTCTGGTGGCACATTTTGTCAGAAGAATCTAGATCTTAGGGAGGATCAAATAAATGAGTAAAATTATCGGTATCGATTTAGGAACAACCAACTCTGTGGTTTCAGTTATGGAAGGGGATAGCCCGATCGTTATTCCTTCGGCGGAAGGAGGGAACACCGTTCCTTCGATTGTGGCGTATAACAAAAATGGTGAACGCTTGGTCGGACAAACCGCGAAACGCCAAGCGGTCGTTAATCCGGAAAATACGATTTATTCGGTTAAGCGGCTGATGGGACGCCGTGTGCAAGATGCGGAAACGAAGCGAACCCAAGAAATGGTGTCGTATACGATCACGGCCGGTCCCCAAGGGGATGCTCGGGTGAGTCTCCCGATAAACGATAAGACATTTTCACCACAAGAGATTTCGGCCGTGGTGTTGCAAAAGCTCAAGCGGGATGCGGAAGCTTATTTAGGGGAGACGGTGACCCAAGCGGTGATTACAGTTCCCGCCTACTTTAACGATAGCCAACGGCAAGCGACCAAAGATGCTGGCCGTATCGCAGGGCTTGAAGTCTTGCGTATTATCAATGAGCCGACGGCTGCTGCCTTAGCCTATGGGTTAGACAAAAAAGAAAATCGGACCATTTTGGTGTTCGACCTCGGTGGAGGGACATTTGATGTCTCGGTTCTCGAAGTGGGGGATGGGGTGATCGAAGTATTGGCTACCAATGGAGATACCCATTTGGGTGGTGATGACTGGGACGAGCGTATTGTCGGTTGGTTGATGCGCGAATTTAAGAAAGACCAAGGGGTTGATTTAGGCGCGGATCGACAAGCGATTCAGCGGTTGCGGGAAGCGGCCGAAAAGGCGAAGATCGAGCTTTCGACGCTGATGCAGACAGAAATCAACCTGCCCTTTATCACGGCCGATGCGTCTGGGCCAAAACATTTGAACTTGACGCTAACTCGTGCCCAGTTTGAGCAATTGACCAGCGATTTAATTGAGCGTTTGCGTAAGCCATTTGAAGCGGCTCTGAAAGACGCGAGTTTGAATGGTGTCGATGATGTGGTTTTGGTCGGTGGGTCAACCCGTATGCCGATGGTTCAGGGGTTGGTGCAAGATTTAACCGGCAAACAGGCGAACAAAAGTGTAAACCCTGATGAAGTCGTCTCGGTTGGGGCGGCGATTCAAGGGGGTGTTTTGTCGGGAGATGTGACCGATATGTTGCTGCTCGATGTGACGCCGCTTAGCTTGGGGCTAGAGACCCTTGGTGGGGTGATGACCGTGTTGATCCCGAGAAACACGACGATTCCGACCAGCAAGACGGAAGTGTTTAGTACGGCCGAGGATAATCAAACGGCCGTCGATATTCATGTTTTGCAAGGGGAACGTTCGATGGCGGGTGATAACAAAACGCTGGGAACATTCCGTCTGGATGGATTGCCCTCTGCGCCACGTGGTGTTCCGCAAATCGAAGTCAGTTTCGATATTGATGCGAACGGGATTATCGATGTCAAAGCGACCGATAAAGCGACCGGTAAAGAGCAAAAAGTACAAATTACCGCATCGACCAATTTAGATGACGCAGAAGTTGAGCGGATGGTCAGCGAAGCGAAGCAAAACGAAGCGGCTGATCAGCGAATTCGTGATCTGATTCAGGCGCGTAACCAAGCGGACCAACTCACTTATGCGATTGAAAAAACGATGAGCGATTTGGGTGATAAACTGGCTGATGGCGAGCGGCGTAATATCGAAGCGATTATTGCGGAATTAAATAGCGTGAAAGATAGTGACGATATCGCTAAAATTAAGGAAGTGACGGAACGTTTGCAACAAGCTAGCCATGCATTGGCACAGCAAGCGTACCAAACTGAACAAACAGGTGGGAATGGCTCTCAGTCACCTGAAGAAGATGGGGTGATTGAAGGGGATTTCCAAGAAATGTAAGAAGTGATTGGTAGATTCGGCCGAAATAATTCATTGTTTCGGTAGGACTAAGCTCCGAAAACTTGTTCATTTGCCTGCAAAAGCCGAAGTTTGACAAAATTTCGGCTTTTGGGTTATCCAACAATATTAGCATTATGGGAAATTAGAACCGATGGAGTATAAGGACTACTATAAGATCCTTGGCGTGAATAAAGGTGCGTCAGACGGTGAGATCAAAAAAGCATATCGACGGTTGGCGAAACAATACCATCCGGACCGGAACCCTGATGATGCTGCCGCTGAAGCGAAATTTAAGGAAGTGAGCGAAGCTTATGAAGTGCTCTCTGATCCGGAAAAGCGGCAGATGTATGAGCGGTTTGGCTCGCAATGGCAACAATATCAGCGTGCACAGGGGCAACCGGGTGGGAATCCATTTGGTGGGCAAAATATTAGCCAGGAAGATCTAGAGCAAATCATGCGGATGTTTGGCAACCGCGCGGGTGGGGCATCTGGTGGTAGTGGGTTCTCTAGTTTCTTTGAGAATTTATTTGGTGGGGGCGGCCGTCCTGCTGGTGGCTCTCCATTTGGTGGTGCTGGGGGGCGGCCGTCTCCGCAACAATCTCGTATCGAGCAAGAAATTGAAATTTCATTGGAAGAAGCGTTTGGTGGCACGTCTCGTCGTTTGTCGCGTCCGGATGGTTCTTCGTTTGAGGCGAAAATACCGGCCGGTGTGAAGACCGGTTCTACCGTCAAACTGCGTCGTGCGGTGGGTGGGCAGGATGTCTATCTCAAAATCAATGTGCGAGACCATTCTCAATTTGAGCGGAGCGGGGACAATTTGACAACCGCTACCTCTGTTGATTTATATACGGCGATTTTGGGGGGCAAGGCTGCTGTTAGTACGATCGATAAAACGGTGAATTTAACGATTCCGGCCGGAACCGCCAATGGGAAAACGATCCGCTTACGCGGTTTGGGAATGCCAAAATTGGGTAAAAAAGATGAGAGAGGGGATTTGTTGGCGACTGTGGCGGTTGAGATTCCGCAGGACTTAAGCGATGAGGAGATCGCTTTGTTTGAGCAGTTGCGGGCACTGCGCGAGTAGGCATAAGCTGGACCAATTTGCTCGCTATATTGGTGTGTGGTGAGGCGGTGTAGGAAAACTGGACCAATTTGTTCGCTATGCTATGTAGGTTTCTGATGGAACTGGCATGGCGAGTTGTGTTGAATATTTTGTGAAATTGGTCCAGTTGGTGCGCAGGAGTTAAACGCGGGTGATGTATTCGCCGGTTTCGGTGTTGATTTTAATGCGATCACCTGAGTTAACGAACAGAGGGGTCCGTACTTTGAGGCCGGTGTTGGTGACAATTTCTTTGGTTGCGCCATTGGCGGTGTCGCCTGCAACCGCATGTTCTGCGTAATCGACATCCATTTCAACGCTTTTGGGGAAAATATAGTCTAACACTTCTTGGTCATTGAAAAGAAGCTCTAGCTCCATGTTTTCCATGAGAAATAGATTGTCGTTACCAAAGGCACCGTGGCTGACAAAGTATTGGCTATAAGTTTCGCTGTCCATAAAGACATAGAATTCACCGTCATCGTAAAGGTAGCTGACCGCGCGCTTGTCTAGGCGGGTATCTTCGACACGATCACCAGAGGTGAAGGTGAGTGGTTTGTTTACGCCGGTGCGCATGTTGCGAACGTTGACTTTGATGGTCGCTTTACCACGGCCTGGTTTACGGTGTTCATATTCGACAACTTTATAAATTTCGCCATCTTGGGTAAAGGTTACGCCACGACGTAGCTGATTGACATCGATCATCTCTATCTCCTAAATAAATATGATTGGGCTTATGAAAGAAAGCTGAGGATTAAGTTAAAGGGGGAGTAGGCTGGGGCTGATTATTCAGCGAAGGGGTCCGGTTTGGTACGGCGTTGCCACCAAAAGAAAGCGACCGTCACACTGATTAAGGCGATAACACCTACAATCAGCAGAATCATTTCTGTTGAAGAGGAACTATTACTAATTTCAATACCACCAAGTTCTATCGCATTAATGATCATGTTTCACTTACCTCGGGGAAATTCTAGCATATTTTTTTTACTTTTGCCGATTTCGGTGTGGAATGGGGAGTGCCTTATAGTTGATTGGATGGTAGCTATCTTTGTCAATGTGATGAATCTTTATGGTATATGTCGTTGTTGCGACTGTGAATAGATTTTGTTGCATGGGCTAAGATTTTTCCCTTTTTCTGTCCGTTGTTAAAATGGGATGTATGAGTAAAGAACAGATTTTAGTTGTTGACGATGAAGAAAATATCCGTGAATTGGCCAAAATGTATTTGGAACAAGCGGGGTATGGGGTCGAAACGGCCGAGAATGGGGTAGAAGCACTTGAATATGTGCGCCGGTATGCGCCAACCTTGGTGGTGTTGGACTTAATGATGCCGGAAATGGATGGGTGGGAGGTCTGTCGTCGCCTGCGAGCCGAAAGTGACATCGCTATTATTATGCTGACTGCGCGTAGTGACGATATAGATAAAATTGTCGGGCTTGAAATGGGGGCGGATGATTACCTGACCAAGCCGTTTAATCCACGCGAGTTAGTCGCTCGGGTACGGGCGATTATGCGCCGTTCGGCCGTGACCGGCAGTTCTACATCTGGTCCATCAGAACAAGATGTGCGTCGTGTGGGGCAAGTGGTGGTTAACCCACTCAGTCAAGAGGTCCTTGTCAACGGGGAACGGGTTACACTTCGTAGCAAAGAGTTTGACCTACTACTCACTCTTATCGACCATAAAAACCAAGTTTTGTCGCGTGATCAGCTGCTCGATCTTGTTTGGGGATATGAATATTATGGAAATACACGAACCGTGGATGTTCATATCGCTCATGTGCGGGACAAATTGGTTGAGTGTGGCGTGGTCATTGAGACGGTATGGGGGAAAGGGTATAAACTGCGCGAGGCTTAAAGAGTAGGGAGTAAGAGTAAGAGTAAGAAGTAAGAGTAAGAAGAGGTTCTGACGTTTGGGTTGGGATTGCCGTGCCATTTCTGTTTCTTACTCTAAGCGAAGCGTTTCTTACGCTTCACGTCTTTTACATTTCCCTAACAACTTCTTAGGAAGTGTGCGGTAAGATTAAGCTATGTTTAATGGTACGCTCAGACGACAATTGATTATTTCGTATACGGCCGTGATCACCCTTGTATTGGTGGTTGCGTCGCTGGTGATGTTTGTTTTATTAGCGTCATCTACGCGCACCCGTGTTATTGCACAGTTACAAGAGCTCACGCGGATGAGCCGGACGACCGTCAATGAGCTACGTGAAATTCGCAATGAAGGGCGGGGGAGTGATTTCCTTGAAGAGATCGAAGAAACTCTGCGTGATACAAGCGTTGAAACCAATTCCCGCATTTACTTAGTGGATACTCAAGGTGGGGTTTTATTTGATAGCTGGGGCGAATTGGCTGTCGGTGATTCACTTTCTTCTAGTCCGCTGGGGGAGAATGTGACCGATAGCATTGTCGTGGAACCGAATACCCGCTTTGTGCGCAGTCGTGATGAAAATGGAAATAGCTTTTTGGCGATTATACAGCCGCTGTTTAGCGGCCGACAGCCGCAGCGACAGAACAACCAGAATGTCTATATGGTTCATGCGGTGTCAGAAGAAACACCGGTCCAGTTTTTTATCAATTTGGTTTTATTTCCCTTGTTAGGGATTAGTGGGTTGAGCATTTTTGTAGCTGGCTTTTTTGTCTGGTGGATTAGTAATTCCGTGACTAAGCCGGTGCGTGCGGCGGCGGCGGCGGCCCGTGAAATGGCGGCCGGTAACTATGATCAGCGGGTCGAACCACAAGGACCACGGGAAGTTCGGACCCTAATCGAGAGCTTTAATTTGATGGCGGCTCAGGTTAGCCATACCAATCAAGCACAGAAAGATTTTGTAGCCAATGTATCACATGACTTAAAGACCCCGCTGACTTCGATTCAGGGGTGGAGTCAGGCGATTCTTGATGGGGCTGCCGAGATGCCACAGGCGAGAGAGAAAGCGGCCACGATCATCTTTAATGAATCTGAGCGCATGAACCGGATGGTGAATCAGTTATTGGCCTTGGCCAAGCTTGAAGCGGGCCGGATCGAAGTTGAAAAAGAGCCGCTCGAACTGACCGATCTGGTCCGCAATGTCCGTCGCACCTTGCTGTTTCAAGCGGAAGAGAAAGGGATTAGTTTAGAAACGGATATTCAGTTTGAATCGGCCGTTATTTTGGCCGATAGTGATCAGATTACTCAAGTGTTGACCAATTTTGTGCAGAATGCGCTTAATCACACCCCCGAAGGGGGCCGTGTCCTCCTGCGCTTACGCCGCGATGAACTGGGATTGGTCAAACTGAGCGTTCGCGATACCGGTGTTGGTATTTCCCCAGAAGATTTAGAGCGTGTTTTTGAACGTTTTTATCAAGTGGATAAATCACGTACCGGTGTTAAACGTGGTACAGGGTTGGGATTATCGATTGTGCAACACATTACGGAGGCTCATGGTGGCACGATTGCGGTGAAAAGCGAAGTCGGGAAAGGGAGCGAATTTAGCGCGATTTTTCCTCTTTATGACGCAGAGCAAACGCTTTAGGGGGCGCGCATGTTGAACAAAATATGAAATATGAAATATGAAGTATGAAATGGTTCACGATCAAATTTTGAGCGCGAACGCTTTCAGCCTTCCGCCCTCAGCTTTCCGCCTTTTACTAAGCACACGACATTTATCTGGCTTTTCGCCATTGGGGAAAATGAGTGGTTTTCCATTTTTGGGGAAGTCTGCGCTACAATTCTGCCCCGATGAAGCGAATCATTTTATTTTCCCTCCTTTGTATTTGTGGTAGTTGCCTATTGGTAGCTTGTGCCCGCCCTGATTTTGTTCCGGTGGAGATTCAATCGAATCCAACGGCCGTTTTGCCCACACTAGCCCCCGAAGCGGGGGTTCCCCCAGTTGTAGAACTACAGCAAAATAGTGGCGAGCCGAGTGCTGATGCGGTGATTGTTGAGCCGACCGTCGCGACTGTGGTGCTTGAACGGCCGACCCCTGTGGTCTATGGATTCGTGCCTACACCGGATCCCCCTCATTATGCGATTGAAGAGAGTATGTTGATTCATACGGTACAGAGCGGTGATGCTTTGGGGACGATTGCTCAAAAATACAATGTTTCTTTGACTGAATTGCTCGAAGAGAATGAGCTAGACGATTCTGACTTTGTGCAGATCGGACAATCGATTCGGGTTCCGTTGACGGCCGACTTGATCACGCCACCCACCAAAATGATTCCTGATAGTGAACTGGTTTATGGGCCATCGGTGCGGGATTTTGATATTTTGACATTTTTGACCCGTTACTATCCGGAGAGCACGCTGCTGACTTATTCAGAAACGGTTGAGGGGCGTGAAATAAGTGGTGCGGAGATTGTGGAGTTGATCGCTGTGCGCTATAGCATTAATCCCCGTTTGCTACTGGCTATGATTGAGTACCGGACCGGTTGGCTGACCCGAAATAATCCGGCCGGTGTGAATCTTAATTATCCGATGAGATACGTGCTGAACGGGTATGAGGGGCTTCATAACCAGTTACGGCGGGCGGCCGACCAGCTTAATCAGGGGTACTACGGCCGTGCGGATCGTGGCGTGACCTCATTGCTGATCGCTGACGAAACGCGCTTGACCTTTGATTCGACGATCAATAATGGTACGGCCGCTGTTTTGACTTGGCTGGGTAGCCATACAGATGCGACTTATGACTCATGGTTACAAGATACCAGTTCTGTCGGGTTTGCGGCCACTTATCAAGAGCTATTTGGGAATCCGTTCGGGTTTACCTATGAACCGATTGTGGCGGACAATGTCGTACAACCGGAGCTGACCTTGCCTTGGGATGAGGGAATCGCTTGGTATTACACCGCTGGCCCTCATGGGGGATGGGCCCCCGGCTCGGCATGGGCGGCGCTAGATTTTGCCCCAGACAAAGATGCGCGTGGTTGTTATTTGCACGAAGGTTGGGCGATTGCGTCGGCGAGCGGCCGGATTGCTTACAGTGATTTTGGGGGTGTTTTGCTCGATTTAGATGGGGATGGAGATATGGGTACCGGCTGGGTTTTGGGGTATTGGCATATCGATACCTTTGAACGGATTCAGGCGGGGAGTACGGTAGCGCCCGGACAGCGTTTGGGGCATCCGTCTTGTGAAGGGGGCTTTTCGAATGGAACCCATCTGCATATTGCTCGTCGCTATAACGGACAATGGATTAGTGCGAATGGAGAGCTTCCGTTTGTGATGGATGGTTGGGTGCCACGCTCTACCGGCCGTGAATATGATGGCTTTTTGGTCAAAGGGGCTGAAGTAAAAGAAGCGTGTGTTTGTGCAGAAGAACTTAATGAGATATTTCGATGAGGGTACATAGTATGAAAATTGCGGTAGGAACAAAAAATCCGGCAAAGATCGCGGCTGTGCGTCAAGTGATTGAGCGGGCGTGGCCGGAATGTGAGTTGGTGAGTGTGTCTGTGCCGAGCGGCGTGTCTGAGATGCCACTGAGTGATGAGGAATGTTTGCTAGGGGCGCGCAATCGCGCACGCCTCGCGCGATCAGAGGCCGGTGCGGACCTTGGCTTTGGGCTAGAAGGTGGGGTACAGGAAATGTCTGAGGGGCTGATGTTGGTGAGTTGGGTTGTGGCTAGTCACGAAGACGGCCGTGAAGGGGTGAGTGGATCGGCTCGTTTGCCCTTGCCCGAAAAAATCGCTCAGCGGGTGCGGGCCGGTGAAGAGTTAGGGCCGGTGATGGATGATTTGGTCAAACAAACGAACACCAAACATCGGTCAGGTGCGGCCGGTATTTTAACTGATGAGTTGGCAACACGGACTGAGATGTTCGCTACGGCCGTGGCGTATGCGCTGTCTCGGTTTGTTGTGCCGGAGTTTTATTAAAGGGAAAAGGCAAAAGGAGAAAGGCAAAAGGGATGAGAGCTGAGATAAATCTAGATTCGATCTTCCTCGTACTTTTTTCTCTGTCTCT
>WTJY01000219.1:13767-16862 GCA_011524645.1 Anaerolineales bacterium
TCTCTACCCTTCCCAGATCGTTTGGGGGTCTTGTTTCATGAGGAAGATGTAGTTGTGGGCCCAGGTTTCTTCTTTGCGGGTGAGGGTTTTGATTTGGATGTCGCTGAAATGGGGGTAGAGGCTCATGAGGAGTTCGGGGAGCAGGTCCCAAGCGTCTTCACGAATGACATCTTCGAGATCGGCCGCCATTTTGGGGGTCCAGAGCCAGTCACGAGAAAAGCGTTCCGCTTTCATCCAGTAGTCTCGTTTTTCCCATGCGGCAATGGTGGTCTGTACCGTTTCATGGATTTTGCGCAAGCTAAGAACGATCGTAGCCGCCATATCTTTGGCTTCATCATCGAGCTCCGGTTTACGGGCTAGGCGTTGGAGCATTTCGGCGATGGTACGCCGATTGTGGTTGCGAATTTTGTTTGGATTGTTGGTGTTAACGACACGACTCATGGGATTTTAGATTTTAGATTTTGGATTGATAAATGTTGGTTCTGGTAGTTGAGAACTTATGTTCGGGATGGTAGCAGGTTTTTGAACGAGATACCAATTTTTACACAAAACGGCCGTGGATGATTCATCCGACGGCCGTTTGATTTTATCGAAATGAGTGAGCAAAGAAGATTGTCCTCTCTACTCTCTACTCTTTTCTCTCTACTTATTTGGTGTAACCCAAGACATCGACAACGGCGCGAACCGCATCGGCTGAGTAGTCGAGCTTCGCTTTTTCTTCGTCATTGAGTTCCATATCGAGGATACGTTCAACACCACCGCTGCCCAAAACGCAGGGAAGACCGAGGAAGAGGTCGTTGTAGCCATATTCACCTTGGGTGTAAACGGCCGATGGGATGACCCGTTTTTGGTCTTGCAAGATCGATTCAACCATGATGGCGGTTCCGGCCGCTGGGGCGTAGTAGCCACTATAGCCAAGCAAGCGAACGATTTCGCCACCACCTTTGGCGGTACGTGCGATGATTTCATCAAGCCGTTCTTTGCTGATCATTTCGGTGACAGGGATACCACCGATTGAGGTATGACGTGGCAATGGAACCATGGTGTCCCCATGACCGCCCAAAACCATACCGTGGATATCTTTGACGCTGACGCCAAGTTCCATTGATAAGAAGGTTTTGTAACGGGCTGTATCTAAAGCACCGGCTTGACCGATCACACGTTCCCGTGGGAAACCGGTTTCTTCAAGCATGACATGGCACATCGCATCGAGTGGGTTGGTGACCAAGATAACGATACTGTTTGGCGCATGTTCTTTGATGTTTTTGGCGACTTGGGTGATGATGTTTTGGTTGGTTTTCACCAATTCATCGCGGCTAGGGAATTGGCCGGTTTCTGGGTTTTTGCGACGTGGCACACCCGCAGTGACAACAACAACGTCTGAGTCTGCGATGATGCTGGGGTCGTTTGAACCGGTGATCAAGCTATCGAAGCCGATCGCGGGGCTCGCTTCGTACATGTCGAGTGCTTTACCGGCCGCGCTGTCACCTTTGATGTCGAATAGATAGCAGTCGCAGATACCTTTTTCTGCAAGCCAGTGAGCTGTGGTGGCACCGACGTTTCCGGCACCGTAGAAGGATACTTTTTTACGCATTTGAATTACCTCTCTTAGATTTAGAATGCTTGTAATTTAGTAACTATCCAGCAATAACCTTTTTTGTTTTGCTCCCCTCCCATGAGGAGGGGGTGGGGGAGGTGGATTTAAATATATTTTCTCCTCTCCCCCAGCCCCTCTCCCTCAACGGAGGGGGGAGCCAAGAATGGTACTGAATAATTATGTAATTTGAAGAATATGGACGAACAAAGTTTGTTCGACTTTGGGTTACTTGAGATATAGGCAAACGATAGGGATAGGTAGATAGATATGATTGTAATCTCTCTATCCCTATCGCTCGTTTCTATTGATCGATTTAGTTTGTTGGTAATGTTAGCTGTGTAGAGTTACAACGGCCGATTTAGTCAGCCGAAACGGCCGCTTTTTCGCGGTCGAGGTTGAGCACCTGCTCAAAAGCGGCGATCGCGACCGCGAGCATGTCTAAATCCGGTTCACGGGTGGTTAGACGCTGTAAGGCCATATTGGGTTTGGTGATCACACGGACCCATGTTTTGTCTTGATGTTTGGCGGTAAAGCGGAGAAATTCATATGAAATTCCAGCGATAACCGGAATCAAAACGATTCGGGAGGCGATCCGGAACAAAAGTTGTATGGCGAAGCCACCATCCGGTTGTGGAATGAGGCTGAAGAGTAGAATGGAGATGAGAATGACAGTTAGTAAAAAGCCTGTGCCACATCTTGGATGCTCTAGGGGGAAGTGTTGCACTGATTTGGGGGTTAATTCCGCGCCAGCTTCATAGGCGTTGATCGTTTTGTGTTCTGCCCCATGATAACCATAAACCCGTTTAATATCGGGTACAAGTCCGATGAGGCCGACGTAACTGACGATCAAGACAAGCTTGATGAGTCCTTCGACTAAATTGCTGAGGACATGTTGCTCTGCGGCCGGAATCGTAATTTCAGCGATAGCGGCCGGTAGGGCGATAAATAACCCGATCGATAAACTGAGCGATAGCAACAGCGTGCCGATCATGACCGGTTGTTGGAAAATTTCGGCTGGGTCTTTTTCGCTCTGGCGGGGTGTTGTGTCCTCGCTGGTTGTGGTTGGTGAGTCGGCCGTTTCCTCGTCTTCTGGTACGGCGATATCGGCGGCAAACATGAGGCTTTTGACCCCCAAGCCTAGTGCGTCCCACAAGAGGGTTAGTCCGCGAAGAAATGGGGTGCGGCTAATAAAGCTATCATAGATACGAGGGTTGAGAGGCTCGGTATGAATAACGATATTATCGTCGGGATCGCGAACCGCCACAGAAAAGGCGTTTTTGCCACGCATCATGACCCCTTCTATGACCGCTTGGCCCCCATAAAGTGGTTTTTCACCCTGATTAGACATCGATTTTTCCTAAATAGTACGACTTGTCGTCGAAGTAGTTTCAATGTGGTAGTTTACAATGTAAGGGGTTGTTGCACCACATCTTCTTATATCAAGGGTCCACGAACAAGTTGTCATCAAAATTTTTTTACCCTCCAAGGGGGTTTTGCA
>WTJY01000132.1 GCA_011524645.1 Anaerolineales bacterium
TTTCGTCCGAAAAACAGACCCGGTCGCTTGCACAAAGTCACCCAAATCGAGTTGCTTTTTGAATAGTTTATGGCTATCCGCCCCGATGCTGTTTTGACGGACAAAAAGTTGCATCCGGCCGTGTCCATCTTCGACATGGGCGAAAACCAACTTACCTTTGTCCCGAAAGCTGACCAAGCGGCCACAAATTGTCGCCAAAATTTCTTCGATCTGCTCCCCTTCGGCCGTATTTTGTTCGGCCGTTTCAAACTGAGCGATCGCCTCGGCCGTGGTATGTGTTCGCTCGATACGGCGTGGATACGGGTCCATTCCCGCTTCACGCAAATTATTCATTTTGTCTAAACGCTTTTGTTCTAGCGCATTCGGTTGCCATTCACTCATTTTCTCTAAACCTTTTATGCATGTAAGCGATAATTTTTGATTTTTTCTATTCTTTATATTTTACCCGACAGCCAATGTGATCGCTAATGGGAAAGAAAATTTAAGCAAGGGTCCAAAAGAAAGGGGATGAATACAATTCATACAGTAAAATAGTACTGCATCAAGCAAATTGTTAGAAATACTCTTGTCTTTATGGTCAATACACCTAAAATAGTCGGGTAAAAAACAATTCTTTTTCAGCTACAAATGTACTAATTCTTCCCCCTCAGAATTGTAAAAATTCCCCACACTTTCATTTTACCCATGTCACATTTGTAAAACGTGACCCTAAATATCGATTTACAATTCTCTTGTCCTATTGGACAAACTCCTCAACAAATCAAGACTCAATCGATTCGCTGAATTATTTGCCATTCATGCCAACATCTACTTGAGAAAAAACAGCTGGCAATCGACTCTGGGCTTGTTATGATCAACTGGTAGAGGTTCATTTTGGTATTGATCTCCATTCAGATGGACTCCAATTTAATACCTAATTCCTTAACGAACTCATGAATCAATCACACAATTGTCCGGTTTGTCACACCCTTCACCATATCGAAAATAGCTCAATCTATTGGGTCGCCTGCCACAGTTGCAATCACCTGTTGCAATACAATCATCGCAACTTGCAAGATGCAGGCCCGATCCCCCCAATGCCTGACAATCAATTCCGCTTCAAAATCGGCCAAACCGGCAACATTCGCGGCCGCTGGTTTCAAGTCATCGGCCATATCTATTATTTAGACTACGATAAAGACGATGGGGATTTCACACACCATTGGGATGAATGGGTCATTCAATTTAATGATAAGAGCATGGGCTATTTAGTTGATGAGAGAGGTGAGCTTATACTTTTTGCCCAACGAGGTAACTTCACTCGCGAGATTCCCGATCTAACAGCCACGCAAGAAGGAGATTCACTTCACATAGAAGGGTATCAAGTCCTAGTTGAAGAAGTAGGCCAGACAACAATCACCACATTTGCAGGCCAGTTGCCCCACCATTCCCGTCCCTCACAAATATTAAACTTCATCGATTGTTCCGTACGTAATTACATGGTTGGTATAGAATGGTATGATAACCAATATATGCTCCACTATGGCATTGAAATCGACCGCAATGAATTCATGGTTGATAGCGGTGTTTAATTAAACCAAGCCTACTCAGAACGTCGCTTTTGCCTTCCCACCCACGCGAAATGGCGACACATCGCCTCATCTTGCAAAATCAACTCCAACGTGTTGAAGCGGGACCCGAGCGCCATTTCATCATACAGCCTATGAATCCCACTATGACATTTGCGGCAAATATCGATCCCCTGATTGAGTTGCACCCGCGTATAGTTTTTCTTAAATCGGGTCCGTCGATGCAATTTTTTAGGAATGAGATGATGGAATGTCAGCGCAATCGTTCGTTGACAGAGTGGACATTGACCAAATTTTTCTCGTTTACCCGCCATAATTCCCACATAACATCCATTTGGTGTTTTTAACAACAGTTTCGCCAGTTAAATTTTACCGGTGATCTAAACCTCACCAAACTCAATTTATCAAAACCGATACCATCAACTGAGCAAAAACGACCTTCGCGATAATCCCCACCGGCATCGCCAGCGCAAACCCGATATTGGGATGATCATTACCGATTTTTTCATTGAGATACCCCAACACGGCCGGTTGCGACGCCACCATTCCACTGACAATACCAAACGGTATCTTTAACCACTTATACCCCACAACCACAGACACCACCATCGAAACGAGCACTCCTACAATCGAAATTCCCAGCAGAATAAGCAAGTCAAAATCAGCCACCACATTTTCCAAAGAGCTACCCGAACGAACCCCGATACCGGCCAACAACAAACTTAATCCGATTTGCTGCAACGTTTCTGTTGAGCTATAAGGCAATGTCCAGACAATCGGGCCGGTCCGTTGCAACGCCCCCAACACCAACGCCACAATCAGCGTCCCCCCCGCAAATCCGACCTGAAATCCGATCGTATCGGTCAAGCTGATCTGAATCATTCCCAATAAAAGACCGATGGTGATTCCCATGCTCATCGAAAGCAAATTAACGCGACTGGCATCGCTATATGAATCACCAAACAGTTCTGTCAGTGCCGGAATATCTTGCTTACGGGACATGACCCTCACCCGATCCCCCAACCGTAGCACCGTTTGGTTATTCGCTAGAATATCGGTATCACCCCGTTGGACACGGGTAATCACCGCCCCATATTTCTCTTTTAGATCAAGTGTGGCGGCCGTTCTCCCCACCACGGTCGGATTCGACACAAACACCCGCCGCCGCGTATAGTCCCCATAATTGTTGAGCACATCATCCCCAGCATTTTCCCCAAATAGGGCTTGCACCTCCACCACGGTCGAAACCTCCCCCGCCACAACTAAAATATCTCCATGCTCAAGCTCCGTGTCCCCATTTGACAAGGACATTTGTCCGTTGCGCACCAGTCGGCCGAATACCAAGTCAATCCCATGAAGGCGGCGCAATTCGCGCAACGGCCGTCCCTCAATCTCGGCCGAGGTAATTCGCAACGCACGGCTGACAATCTCTTCTTGAACCGGATAAACATGGCGCATTTCATACGCCTCTTTTTGAAAATCGATCTGCCACCAGCGCATCGCCAAGGTCAGAATCAAAATTCGCCCCAACACCCCGATCGGATACCCCAACGAGTAGCCGATCACCGCTTCCGCCAGCGGTGTACCCGTTTGGCTGGCAGACTGATTCGCGTTGATAAGATCAAGTACCCCAGCCAGCGCAGCCGTGTTGGTAACCGATCCAGCATACAAACCGGCTAGCTCAAATGGGGTAATCTGGGCCACAAAATAGCCACCGACAAACAGAGCGGCCGTAAAAGCAAGCGAAAACAGAATAAATCGTAGCGATAAATTCCCTTCTTCCTGAAAACTGCGAAAAAAGTTAGGCCCATTCTTCAACCCCAGCGCATATACAAACAGAACCAATCCCAATTGTGGCACCAACAACGGAATATCGAGCTGAGGGTCAAGCGCCCCCACAAACAAGCCGATAAATAGCACAGCCGCAGACCCCAAACGAATCCCGAAAACCGGAATCCGACCGAGGAAATAACCGGCCGCGCTAACAAAAAAGAGCAACAGCAAAGAATTTTGAATCAGTAAATCGATCATAAAAAAAGCCTATGGCGAGTGGGTCCACGACGAACAAATCAAAAACACAAACAAACCTCATTCGCCAATCTCCGAGCGGAACCTTAATAAACAATTGTAAACGGTTGCCACCTTTTATTGTTGACGTAAACCGACCAATTTACCAAGTGCCTCATCCAACAAAAGATACAAATTCTTGCGGTTTGCTAATTTACGAATCGCCATCTTCAAGAACAAAGGGAAACAAACCAAATGTTTGTAAAACTTCGCCACTCGGTGAACGGATAGACCAGAAAGATGGTGCGCCAGCTATGCCGGACAGAGTGTGCTGACCACTCTCATCAATTTCTACATAGTTTCCATAGGGGTCACTACTTTGAAATAGACTGTAGTAAGCATCAGCATTATAACTAATATCAATATCTGGCCACGATGCCAATGCAACAGTAAACACAACTGGCACATACTCAACCGCACCAATGTCGCAATGCACAACCCCATCATCATCACCATCAACACGCGCAATCCCACGCTGATCTTCGGCTGGGCACTGGCTATCATCGGCCGCATCTATAGCGACACTACTAGGCAACAACGCATGGGTCAACACGCCTCCACCATTGTCTTGCAGTGGCCCAAGTTTAGGAGCGATTACACCCATGTAATCATTTGTCGCAGAGCTAAACGCGGTCACCGAAACCGCTACAGCACCAATAATATTTGATCCGCCACTGACTAAATTTTCTATCGACCCTATATCGAAATCCAAGTATGTGGTCACCATTGAAGTCGGGCTAAAATAATAATTGCCCGCTACAATCGAATTAGATACATAGTTCACTGTATCTGTATAAAGCGCGTTAAGCGCAAATATACCGCCAGATCTGGGTGCTTGATTGCCAACGATCGTACTATTCAACACAGTTAAGTCACCTGCCAAATTTGAAATTCCTCCCCCCGCATGACCAGCTACATTATTAGACAATGTACTATTCGCAATGTAAGCCGATTTAAAAGACAAATGGAATATTGCTCCCCCATCAAGGCCGGTTTGATTACCTGTAACAGATGTGTGCGTCATCGTAAGATACCCGTTGTGAATCGCAATACCGCCACCAACACCAGTGCCATCAATACTACTTACCGCACTATTGCTATAGATTTGGCTATGATAAATGAGTAATGCCCCACTCCCATTAACAAATGCACCACCAGCACCAGAATTATATGCATCACCATGAGCTATATTCTCATAAAAAATCGATCGTTCCACAGTTAATGTACCTGTAATCGTAGAAGCCGCCCCCCCATCGATCGCTTGGTTTTCATAAAATTGACTGTCTGAAACTACGGTATTCCCATAATTAGAAATCGCCCCCCCTTGATCAGCTGTATTGTTGTGAAACACACTATTTTCAATCTCGACACTCGCCCCCTGACGCACATAAAGCGCACCACCACAAAAATATTGCGTACCATCGTAGGATGATGTATAGCATGGTTCCCCGCTCGCATTTCCATTCGTGAATGTGATATTTCTTAATCTAAGCCAACTCGACTGAATATCAAATATGCGCGATGTGTTTAAACCATCAAGCGTAATGCCACCTTTACCATCAATCAAAAGATTCTTGTTAATTGTAATATCCCCATCGTTCATAGGGATAGTTCCAGTCACATTAATGTTGATCGTGTCATAATAGCCGGCCGAGGCGATGGCATCAGCGAGTGAACAATCCCCATCAAAACAGCTACCATCGGCCGTTCCCTCTAGTGTGTTGACATTCCATGTCTGATCAATCGGGTCACCGGTACCTATATTCCAATCAAATGCGGTAGCATCGTGTATCACCGCAGTGTCAGTCAGCGTATAAGAGACAGACTGTCGTATATCGATGGCTACAGCCACCTCATCAGCGGACTCTGTTAATTCAGCGACAGGCAAAGATGCAAATACGGTCGCAACGGAAAACATTCCAAATAAAACAATGCTAACAATTGTCAAAACTCTTTGTAAACGAGTCATGGTTAAACTCCTGTTGGCTTAAGCCAATGTGTGTTTGTATATATGCTAAAAACAGGTGTGCATGCAAAAGGCAATTCATATGCTTTGCAGCTATTT